>JAGNSH010000150.1 GCA_017988165.1 Giesbergeria sp.
ACACGCGCGAAATGGGCAGCCAAATCACCAACGTGCTGCGCTGTTTGCACCTAGAGGCCTGCGGCTACCAAGTCACAGTGACCGAGCTGGTCGGCTGGGAGCACAGCATGAAAAACGAGCTGATCGTTGCCCAATACACCGGCCAAAAAAAGCGCAGCGCCGCCGAACGTCTGCGTGCCATCTTGCAAGAGTTCGGCCTAGAACAGGCGCTGGCCGCACGCTTTGGTTTGTGATTTGCGGGTTGTTTGTTTATTGGGGTCAGAGTCGCATTAAATTCACAGCGGGGAGGATGTCAAGACACAGCTTGGACTGCCAAGCGCTTGCCTAGGGCCGCTAGTGCAGTTTCTATTTGGTCAATGCGACTTTTATGGCGCATGGAGATAAGGCGATCTACCAAGGGCGGAGACACATTCAGCGAACGCGCCAGATCAGCCTTGCGTTTGCCCGATGCCAGCATCGTGTTGTAGAGCAGTGCCTTGCTTGCCACCAATACCGGCAGCCATACCACCGGCTGACCCGGTTCGGCTACAGACGGCGTGGGAATTGGTTCGCGGCGATTTTCAAAGGACTCAAAAGCTGTAATTAGCGCATCCACCGCATTAAGCAAGGCTTCGTCATCATCACTGCCGATGGAATGACAAAAGGCAATGTCGGGGAATCCGACCAGCACTGCGCCAGTTTGGGGATCTTTTTCAAGGGTGGCGGGGTAGCAGAACATCGGGGTCTCCTTACTTCAGTCCAAGGTCTTTTTTGATGGCGTTGACCAGCGGGTTCGGAATTTCTTTTGCGCCATGGAAGGGAAATATCGAGCGATTGCCATTGAGTTCAACGTGCAGATGGCTGCCTTTGCCGGGGGTGAATTTTGCCCCTTGTTTTTCTAGCCATCGTTTGAATTCGCTGTATTTCATAAACACTTGAGTATATAAGATTATTGGGGGTCAGAGTCGCATTAAACTGCGGCTTGTCCTTCACTTTTTGTCTCACACCCCATGGCCCGCCTGCCCCGCCTGACCCTTCCTGGCTACCCGCACCACATCATCCAGCGCGGTAACAACCGCCAGTTGATTTTTGCCGACACGCAAGACTTTGAGACCATGCTGGCGCTGCTGGGCCAGAACGCGCAGAAATTTGCCGTGGCGCTGCACGCTTATGTGCTGATGGACAACCACTTTCACCTGCTGGCCACGCCGAGCACGGCTGAGGCACTGCCTTTGATGATGCAAGCGGTGGGGCGCAGTTATGTGCGCTATTTCAACCAGCGCCATGGCCGCAGCGGCACTTTGTGGGAAGGGCGCTACCGCTCGACGCTGATCGAGTCTGAGCGCTATCTGCTCGCTTGCATGGTTTATCTCGACCTTAATCCGGTGCGCGCCGGCATGGTGCGCCAGGCCGCTGATTGGCGCTGGTCGGGCCATGCCCACCATGTGGGCGCGCGCGTTGATGGGTTGGTGACGCCGCACGCGCTGTATTGGGCGCTGGGCAATACGCCGTTTGCCCGCGAGGCGGCTTATGGCGCGCTGGTGCAGGCGGGGGTCAGCAGCCAGCAGCAAAAGGCTTTGAGCGACGCGGCGCTGCGCGGCTGGGCGCTGGGGGACGAGGCTTTTGTCGCCGCACTGCAACAAAAATCAGCGCGCCGCGTCAGCAAAGCCAAAGCGGGCAGACCGTCTGTCGTGGATAAATTAAAGGTCAAATAGGGCTGTAGCCCTTATGCTATAAGCGCTTATAGCTATCAAATTTGATTTGTCCCCAAATAAATTAGAAAGTTAAATCAAAAAAAACAATAGGACTCTGACCCCTATTATTTTGCTTGCGTGCGGGGGTGGCCTTGCGTTAACCTCGCGTTCCTTGTGAACACACCAGAGATGGACGCACCCCCCATGACTACCGCTGCTGAAATTGCGCACCTGACACAACACGGCTTGTATGCCGCCGGCCACGAGCACGATGCCTGCGGGCTCGGCTTTGTCGCCCACATCCAAGGCGAAAAGCGCCACGACATCGTCGCGCAGGCACTGAAAATTTTGGAGAACATCGACCACCGGGGCGCAGTGGGGGCCGATAAGTTGATGGGCGATGGCGCCGGCATCTTGATTCAAATTCCAGACGCGCTGTACCGCCAAGAGATGGCGGCGCAAGGCGTGGTGCTGCCGCCAGCGGGTGAATACGGCGTGGGCATGATCTTTTTACCCAAAGAGCACGCCTCGCGCCTGGCCTGCGAGCAGGAGATGGAGCGCGCCATCCGCGCCGAAGGCCAAGTGCTGCTGGGCTGGCGCGATGTGCCGGTCAACCACGCGATGCCGATGTCGCCCACCGTGCGCGCCAAGGAGCCGATCTTGCGCCAGGTGTTCATTGGCCGGGGCAGCGACGTCATCGTGCAAGACGCGCTGGAGCGCAAGCTCTACGTCATCCGCAAGACCGCCAGCGCGGCGATTCAGGCGCTCAAGCTCAAGCACAGCAAAGAGTATTACGTGCCCAGCATGAGCAGCCGCACCGTCATCTACAAGGGCTTGCTGCTGGCCGACCAAGTCGGCAAATATTTTTTGGACTTGGAGGACGCGCGCTGCGTTTCGGCGCTGGGCTTGGTACACCAGCGGTTTTCGACCAACACCTTCCCCGAGTGGCCGCTGGCGCACCCGTACCGCTATGTGGCGCACAACGGCGAGATCAACACCGTTAAGGGCAACTACAACTGGATGAAGGCGCGCGAGGGCGTGATGGCTTCGCCCGTGCTGGGCCCAGACTTGCAAAAGCTCTACCCGATCAGCTTTGCCGACCAGTCCGACACTGCCACCTTTGACAACTGCCTAGAGCTGTTGACCATGGCCGGCTACCCCATCAGCCAAGCAGTGATGATGATGATCCCGGAGCCTTGGGAGCAGCACACCACCATGGATCCGCGTCGGCGCGCGTTTTACGAGTACCACGCGCCGATGATTGAGCCGTGGGACGGCCCGGCCTCCATCGTCTTTACCGATGGCCGCCAGATTGGTGCCACGCTGGACCGCAATGGCCTGCGCCCGTCGCGCTACTGCATCACCGACGATGGGCTGGTGATTTTGGCGTCCGAGTCCGGCGTGCTGCCGGTGCCCGAGAACCGCATTGTGCGCAAATGGCGCTTGCAGCCGGGCAAGATGCTGCTGATCGACCTAGAGCAGGGCCGCATGATTGACGACGAGGAGCTCAAGGCCAACATCGTCAATACCAAGCCCTACAAGCAGTGGATTGAAAACCTGCGCATCAAGCTCGACAGCATCGTGCTGGACGCGCCGCTGGCCGTGCCCGCTTCTGCGCTGCCCTTGCTCGATCGCCAGCAAGCCTTTGGCACCACGCAAGAGGATGTGAAGTTTTTGCTGGCACCGATGGCGCAAAACGGCGAAGAAGGCATTGGTTCGATGGGCAACGACAGCCCGCTGGCCGTGCTTTCGGGCAAAAACAAGCCGCTGTACAGCTACTTTAAGCAGCTGTTTGCGCAGGTGACCAACCCGCCGATCGACCCGATCCGCGAGGCCATCGTCATGTCGCTCAACAGCTTTATTGGTCCCAAGCCCAATTTGCTGGACATCAACCAAGTCAACCCGCCGATGCGCCTGGAAGTGAGCCAGCCGGTGCTGGATTTTGCCGCCATGGCCAAGCTGCGCGACATTGAAAAATACACGCACGGAAAGTTCAAGAGCGCCACCATCGACATCACCTACCCGCTGGACTGGGGCCGCGCGGGTGTCGAGGCCAAGCTGGCCTCGCTGTGCGCGCAGGCGGTCGATGAGATTCGCGGCGGCGCCAACATTTTGATCGTCAGCGACCGGGGCATCAGTGCCACGCAGGTGGCTATTCCGGCGCTGTTGGCGCTGTCGGCCATTCACCAGCATTTGGTGGTGCAGGGGCTGCGCACCACGGCGGGCTTGGTGGTCGAGACCGGCACGGCGCGCGAGGTACACCACTTTGCCGTGCTGGCGGGTTATGGCGCTGAAGCGGTTCACCCCTACTTGGCGCTGGAGACGCTGACGGCCATGCACCAAAGCCTGCCCGGCGCGCTGTCGGCGGACAAGGCGATTGGCAATTACATCAAGGCGATTGGCAAGGGCCTGTCCAAAATCATGTCCAAGATGGGTGTCAGCACCTACATGAGCTACTGCGGCGCGCAGCTGTTTGAGGCGATTGGCATCCACAGCGCCACCGTGGCCAAATACTTCACCGGCACCGCCAGCCGCGTCGAGGGCATTGGCGTGTTTGAAATTGCCGAAGAAGCCATCCGGATGCACAAAGCCGCGCTGGGCGGCGACCCATTGCTGGCGCATAGGTTGGATGTGGGCGGCGAATACGCATGGCGCGCGCGCGGCGAAGAGCACATGTGGACGCCCGACACCATTGCCAAATTGCAACACAGCACCCGCGCCAACAACTGGAACACCTACAAGGAATACGCCCAACTGGTCAACGACCAAAGCAAGCGCCAGATGACGCTGCGCGGCCTGTTTGAGTTCAAGTTTGACCCGGCCCAAGCCATTGCCATCGACGAGGTCGAATCGGCCAAAGACATCGTCAAGCGCTTTGCCAGCGGAGCCATGTCGCTGGGATCGATCAGCACCGAAGCCCACGCCACGCTGGCCGTCGCCATGAACCGCATTGGCGGCAAAAGCAACACCGGCGAGGGCGGCGAAGACGCTGCGCGCTACCGCAACGAGCTCAAAGGCATTCCGATCAAGGTCGGCGACACGCTCAAAAGCGTGATTGGCGCGGCCAACGTCGAAGTCGATTTGCCGCTGCTGGACGGCGATTCGCTCAGGAGCCGCATCAAGCAAGTGGCCTCGGGCCGCTTTGGTGTCACGGCAGAGTATTTGAGCAGCGCCGACCAAATCCAAATCAAGATGGCCCAAGGCGCCAAGCCCGGCGAAGGCGGCCAGTTGCCCGGTGGCAAGGTCAGCCACTACATTGGCAAACTGCGCCACAGCGTGCCCGGTGTCGGCCTGATCTCGCCGCCGCCGCACCACGATATTTATTCGATTGAAGACCTGGCGCAGCTGATCCATGACCTGAAAAACGTCGCGCCGCACGCCAGCATCAGCGTCAAGCTGGTGTCTGAAGTCGGCGTCGGCACCATTGCTGCTGGCGTGGCCAAGTGCAAAGCCGACCACGTGGTGATT
>JAGNSH010000002.1 GCA_017988165.1 Giesbergeria sp.
TTTGGAAGCGCGAGAACAGCGCGGCGTCGTCGCGGTAGCGCTTCACGCGCGCAGCGTGCTCGGGCATGACGTGCGCCATGAACTGCTGGGCTTGCTCGTAAATGTCGTCGGTGTCGATCAGGATGTCGCCGATGTCGTTGCTGAAATAGTCGCGAATCGCCCGGATCACCAGGCTGGACTCTTGGTAAATCAAGAACGCGCCCTTGCCGCCCTTGGCTGCGCCGTCGATGGCGCTCCAGAGTTTGAGCAGGTAGTTCAAGTCCCACTGCAGCTCGGGCGCGCTGCGGCCAATGCCGGCGGTGCGCGCAATGATGCTCATGCCGTTGGGATACTCCAACTGGTCCATGTTCTCTTTGAGCTCGGCGCGGTCTTCGCCCTCGATGCGGCGCGATACCCCGCCGCCGCGCGGGTTGTTGGGCATCAGCACCACGTAGCGGCCGGCCAAACTGATAAACGTCGTCAGGGCTGCGCCCTTGTTGCCGCGCTCTTCTTTTTCGACCTGGATCAGCAGCTCTTGGCCTTCGCGGATGACGTCGTTGATGCGCGCTTGGCTGGGCGCAACGCCCGGGGCAAAGTACTGCTTGGAGATTTCTTTGAACGGCAAAAAGCCGTGGCGGTCTTCGCCGTAGTCGACAAAACAGGCTTCGAGCGAGGGCTCAACGCGCGTGACGACGGCTTTGTAGATGTTGCCCTTGCGCTGCTCGCGCCCTTCGATTTCGATTTCGTAGTCGAGCAATTTTTGCCCGTCGACGATGGCCAGACGGCGTTCTTCGGGCTGGGTGGCGTTGATCAGCATCCGCTTCATGATGCATTTCCTTTAAATTGTGCTGGGTCGCCAGCGCGCAGCACTCTGGCTGACGGGCTGGGGACGACCGTGATTCCAAACAAACAACAGGCCCGTGAGGGGCCAACAATGCCTGGACTGACGCTTTGAAACGAAGGGAATGGCCGGGTATGCCAGGTGCCGCAGAATTTATTTTCTGCTTCAACTCTGCGGGGGTGGCAAGGGCGCGTGGAGGGGGGCGAGCCTGGGAGTGTGCATGGTTGCTATCGGATAAATAGCTGATTGCGCAGGCGTGATGGGCGTTAGAGTCAGATTTGCCATAGATTGCAGCAGCGTCGAGCGCTGCCACAAAGGCCGAATCATCATCATGAGCATCCACATATTCGCTTTAGTCCGCCAGCAGTCGCGGCCCGAGGTGGGTGGACTGCTGGCTAGGGTATTCCGTATCAGTGTTTCAACGTGTCAGCTTGGTGCGCGCCATACAGGCCATGGCAGGCAACGGGCCTGCTGTTTGCGTGTACGACACCCACTGGCATCGACCGGCCTGCGCGGGGCGAAGGGCTGTGTGGACTAAAATCCAGACAAATCAACCACTTACAAAACGCTGCGCAGGTGAAACATATTATAGAGGCCAAAGCGCCACCCCCCCCAGTAACTGCCCTGAGCTCCCCTGTTGTTGCTACGGCCGCTGCTACTACCGCTCCTGCGGCCCGCACGGTCGAGGTGGACACTGAATCTGACGGCCAGCGGCTGGACAATTTTTTGATTCGCCAGCTCAAAGGTGTACCCAAAACCCATGTCTACCGCATCATTCGCAGCGGCGAGGTGCGCGTCAACAAAGGCCGCGCCAGCGCCGATACCCGCGTGCAGGCGGGCGATTTAATTCGCCTGCCGCCGGTGCGTGTCTCCGAAAAAATGGCCGAAAAAGCCGAGCGCCCCGCACCGGCGCGCGAATTTCCGCTGCTGCTGGAGGACGATTTTTTGATTGCCATCGACAAACCAGCCGGCGTGGCGGTCCACGGCGGCAGCGGGGTCAGCTTTGGCGTGATTGAACAACTGCGCCAAGCGCGGCCGCAGGCGAAATTTTTAGAACTGGTACATCGGCTCGATCGCGACACCTCGGGCTTGTTGCTGGTAGCCAAAAAACGCTTGGCGCTGACGCGGCTGCAAGACCAATTCCGCGAACGCGAAACCGGCAAAACCTATTTGGCGCTGGTCAACGGCACTTGGCCGGCCAAGCTCAAGGTGATTGATACGCCGCTGCACAAATATTTGCAGGCCGACGGCGAGCGCCGCGTGCGCGTCACCACGCCCGACGACCCCGAAGGAATGCGCTCCATCACCTTGGTCAAAGTGCGCAGTGTGCTGCCCGCACGCCCGTTGCAAGGCTTGCCGGCGATGAGCTTGTTGGAGGTGACCATCAAAACCGGTCGTACGCACCAAATCCGCGTCCACCTGTCCAGCAACGGCCACGCGATTGCGGGTGACGATAAATATGGCGACTTTGAGCTGAACAAGCGCCTGCAAAAATTTGGCTTTAAACGGATGTTTCTGCACGCTTGGCGCTTGCAATTTGCCCACCCGACCACCGGCCGGCGCACCGAGCTGCGCGCTGAGTTGCCCCCCGAGCTGGCTGATTTTGTAGGTGTTGTATGACTGACACCCGTTCCCGCCGTTTTGACCTGATCGCTTTTGACTGGGACGGCACGCTGTTTGATTCGACGCAAATCATCGTGCGCTGCATCCAAGCGGCGGTCGGCGATGTCGGCGGTGCCGTACCGAGTGATGAGGCTGCTGCCTATGTGATTGGCATGGCGCTGACGCAAGCGCTGGCCCACGCCGCCCCCGATGTACCGCCCGAAAAATACCCCGAGCTGAGTAACCGCTACCGCTACCACTACGTGCGTTTGCAAGACGAGGTCAGCTTGTTCAACGGCGTGCTGGCGCTGCTGGATGATTTGCGCGCGCGCGGCTATTTGCTGGCCGTAGCCACGGGCAAAAGCCGGCGCGGCCTGAACGAGGCGCTGCACAGCGCCTCGCTGCGCGGCGTGTTTGACGGCTCGCGCACCGCCGACGAAACCGCCGGCAAGCCCCATCCGCTGATGCTGCAAGAGCTGATGGCCGAATTTGATGTGCCAGCGCAGCGCCTGCTGATGATTGGCGACACCAGCCATGACTTGCAAATGGCGCTGAACGCAGGCTGCCCCAGTGTCGGCGTCAGCTACGGCGCGCATCCGGCGGGTAGTTTGGGCAGTTTGCAGCCGCTGACCATTGCCCATTCGGTGGCTGAGTTGCACCGCTGGCTGGCGCGCCAAGCCTGAGAGCTGACAACAGCGCGCACACGCTGGGGCCCAGGCCCGGGCGCACTGGCATACTGCACACAACCATCAACCTGTCGAACTTTTAAATGACCCAGTCGAACCAGTTTCCCTCCAGTGGATCTGAGCAAAAACCGCCTGTAGCGCCTGATTTATGGGCGCAAGCAGCTTCTGTTTCAGGAGCAAAAAATGCTACCGACACACCCGGCTGGGAACGCAGTGTGCTCGAAAAATTGGCTTTTTCTACCCTGGCCGAGCAGCGCGCTGCACGCCGCTGGCGCACCTTCACGCGCTTGGCGTGGCTGGCGTTTTTTATTTTTATCGTCTGGTGGGGCTTGTCGCGCGAGATGAGTACCGCCAGCAGCAAAAGCAGCCCGCACACGGCGGTGGTCGATATCAAGGGCGAAATCGCCTCGGGTGCCGAAGCCAGCGCTGAATACGTGGTGGCGGCGCTGCGCAGCGCGTTTGAAGATGAAGGCTCCAAGGCGGTGGTGTTACTGGTCAACTCGCCTGGCGGCAGCCCAGTGCAGGCCGGCATCATCAACGACGAAATCGTGCGCCTCAAGGCCAAGCACGGCAAGCCGCTGTACGCCGTGGTCGAAGAAACTTGCGCCTCTGCTGCTTATTACATTGCTGCGGCAGCGGACGAAATTTATGTCGATAAAGCCAGCATTGTTGGCAGCATTGGCGTGCTGATGGATGGCTTTGGCTTTACCGGCACCATGGAAAAGCTCGGTGTTGAGCGTCGCTTGATCACGGCTGGCGAGAACAAAGGGTTTTTAGACCCCTTTAGTCCGCAAACTGAGCAGCAACGCGCCTACGCACAAGTGTTGCTCGATCAAATCCACGAGCAATTTATTGCCGTGGTCAAGGCCGGGCGCGGCGAGCGCTTGAAAGAAACCCCTGAAATTTTCAGCGGTTTGTTCTGGACGGGCCAGCAGGCGATTGAGCTGGGTTTGGCCGATAAGCTGGGCAGCCTTGATTTTGTCGCCCGCGAAGTGGTGCAAGCCGAGGAAATCATCGACTACACCCGCCGTGAAAACGTCGCTGAACGCCTGGCCAAGCGCTTTGGCGCCGCCATGGGCGGGGGCGCCGCCAGTGCGCTGCAATCGACCATGGCGCGGCTGCGCTGATGTGCGTTGGTGTGCGCTGTGCAGCGCACGCGT
Source organism: Giesbergeria sp. (assembly GCA_017988165.1). Taxonomy (GTDB): domain Bacteria; phylum Pseudomonadota; class Gammaproteobacteria; order Burkholderiales; family Burkholderiaceae_C; genus Simplicispira. Next base: position 4,269 of record JAGNSH010000002.1, read on the forward strand.
GTAAATCACTGAAAATGATCTTATGAACTGGCTTAATGAAGTGAAATGGGATGCGCTGGGTCTGGTGCCCGTGATTGCGCAAGAGCAGGGCACGGGCGACGTGCTGATGTTTGCCTGGATGAACCGCGAGGCGTTGCAAAAAACTGCCGAACTCGGTCGCGCGGTGTATTTCAGCCGCTCGCGTAAAAAGCTCTGGTTTAAGGGCGAAGAGTCGGGCCATGTGCAAACCGTACACAGCATCCGCATCGACTGTGACCAAGACGTCATCTTGCTCACCGTAACCCAACAAGGCCACGAGCCCGGCATTGCTTGCCACACTGGGCGACACAGCTGTTTTTACAGCGTGTTGCAGGGTGGCGTTTGGCAGCCCAGCGAGCCGGTGTTGAAAGACCCGCAAACCATCTATAAGTCGTAAGTCATAAGTCATAAGCCGCTATGTCCTTAAGCTCCTTGCCCGCATCCACTTTGCCCACTGCCGCGTTGTCGCAAGACACGCTGGCGCGCTTGGCTGCCATCATTGAAAGCCGCAAACCCATCCACGGCGGCAATCCGCAGACCAGCTATGTCTCGCGTTTGCTGCACAAAGGGCCAGACGCTTTCTTGAAAAAAATTGGCGAAGAAGCCACTGAGGTGGTGATGGCCGCCAAAGATGTCGATCACGGCGCTGACTCGGCAGGCTTGATCTACGAAGTGGCTGATTTATGGTTCCACTCGATGATCGCCTTGGCCCACTATGGCCTCTCGCCGGCCGATGTGCTGGCCGAGCTTGAGCGGCGCGAAGGCACCAGCGGCATCGAAGAAAAAGCCCTGCGCAAAGCCACGCAGCGCGCCGAACAAGAAGCTGCACAAAAAGTCGTACCCTGAAAGCCATGCCCTATGAATGACATCGTTGACGTTCAAACCAACGCCGAGCGCGCCGAAGGCCTCAAGGCGTGGGGCTGGGTCAGCTATGTGCTGCACCTGATCGTTGCTGTGGGCGCGGTCATTCCCGGCGCCCAGCCCGGTGCGGCGGTGCTGATCATTGCGCTGGTGATTGATTTGGTGAAAAAGAGCGATGCCCAAGGGACATGGCAAGCCAGCCATTTTTCGTACCGTATTCGCACTGTGCTGTGGGCTGGTGTGTTGTATGTGCTGACGGCGCCGCTGTGGCTGCTGCTGTTTTTGCCCGGCTGGATAGCGTGGTGCCTGATTTCGATTTGGTTTCTCTACCGCATCGTGCGCGGCATGGTGGCCATGAACCGCAGCGAAGCGCTGCCTGTTTGATTCCCCCTGACACCCCCTGATACGCCCAGGCCTATTTTTTGGACTGACCTATGCACGACCCAAATTGCATTTTTTGCAAAATTATTGCTGGCCACATTCCGTCGCGCAAAGTCTACGAAGACGATGAAGTGTTTGCCTTTCATGACATCAGCCCGTGGGCGCCAGTGCATTTTTTGCTGGTGCCCAAACTGCATCTGCGCTCTTTGGCGCACGCGCAGCCCGAGCACGCGGCCTTGCTGGGGCGAATGCTGCTGCTAGCGCCGCGCTTGGCCTTGGAGCAAGGCTGCGAGCCCTACCCCGAGGGCGGCTTTCGCGTGGTGGCCAATACTGGCGCGCAAGGCGGGCAAGAGGTCGATCATCTGCACCTCCATGTGCTGGGCGGCCCGCGCCCTTGGCTCAAGGGCTAGGCAGAGCGCGTAAGGGCTCTCAAAATCGGCCGATATCCGCCGTCTAAAATGGACGGCATTCATTAGGAGAATTTCATGGGCACGTTTTCTATCTGGCACTGGTTAATTGTGCTGTTGATTGTGGTGATGGTGTTTGGCACCAAAAAACTCAAGAACATGGGTTCTGACTTAGGCGGTGCGGTCAAGGGCTTCAAAGACGGTATGAAAGACGGCGGCAGCGCTGGCGAGGGCGACGTCGCCACGCCGCCGCCCAGCCAAGTGGCCAACCAAGCGGCTGTCGACAAGACCACCATCGATGTCGAAGCTCGGCAAAAAAGCTAAGTCCTTGAGCCGCTACACGCATGATTGATATTGGACTGTCCAAAATGGCGCTGATTGGCGTGGTGGCGCTGATCGTCATCGGGCCAGAAAAACTGCCGCGCGTTGCCCGCACTGTGGGCACGCTGCTGGGCAAGGCGCAGCGCTATGTGGCCGACGTCAAGTCCGAGGTCAATCGCTCGATGGAGCTCGATGAGCTCAAGAAGATGAAAGAGAGCGTCGAAGGCGCTGCCCGCGACGTTGAGCAGTCGATTCGCACCAACGCCAGTGAGTTCGAGAAAGACATGAACCACGCCGCTGGCTTGGACTACGGCGCAGACGCCGCCCACAGCGGCCATCAAGACGACTTTGCTGACCCGTTCAACGTGGTGCCGGCTTACCGCAATCCGGGTAAAAAATGGCGTCTTAAACGCGGTGCGACGCCGCAGTGGTACAAATTGCGCAACGGTGTGCGTACCAAAGCCCTGTCTGGCGCGGCGCGCGTGGCACGCTACCGGCCACAGAAATTTCATTGATGCGTGCGCGTTCTGCGCCGCACGGGCGGATGTGAGATCCGCAGCACTTGAATATGTCCGATACCCCCACTAAAGACGAAGACCTCTCGGGCACTGAGCAGCCGTTTGTCCAGCACCTGATGGAGCTGCGCGACCGTTTGGTCAAAGCAGCCATTGCTGTTGGCATTGCCGCCGCGCTGTTGTTCTTTTTTCCTGGCCCTGGCGCGCTGTATGACTTGCTGGCTGCGCCGTTGGTGGCGCATTTGCCCAAAGGCGCCACGCTGATTGCTACCTCGGTGATTTCGCCGTTTATGGTGCCCCTGAAAATTTTGCTGATGGCGGCTTTTTTGCTGGCGCTGCCGGTGGTGTTGTGGCAAGTCTGGGGTTTTGTCGCGCCCGGCCTGTATGTGCACGAAAAAAAGCTGGTGCTGCCCTTGGTGGTCTCCAGCACGACGCTGTTTTTTATTGGCGTGGCGTTTTGCTACTTTTTCGTCTTTGGCCAAGTGTTTAGCTTTATCCAGAGCTTTGCCCCCAAAAGCATTACCGCCGCGCCAGACATTGAGGCCTACTTGGGCTTTGTGCTGACCATGTTTATCGCCTTTGGCCTGGCCTTTGAGGTGCCTATCGTGGTGATTGTGCTGGCCCGCATGGGGCTGGTCAGTGTCGAGAAGCTCAAAGCCTTTCGGGGCTATTTCATCGTGCTGGCGTTCATCATTGCCGCCATTGTCACGCCGCCCGACGTGGTGTCGCAACTGGCCTTGGCGATTCCGATGTGCCTGTTGTACGAGGTTGGCATTTGGGCGGCGCAAATTTTTATCAAGCACACCCAAGCGCCTGAAGACGCTGATCAGGCCGCTTAAAACATAAAACACAGCTGTGCAAACAAAAAAGGCTTCCTAGGGAAGCCTTTTTTGTGGGATTTTATAGCCAAAATGGCCTCTAGCCCTTACTGGGTAAGCGGTTCTAGCTATGGTTTTTATCAGCGCCGCACGGGTCGGCGCGCCATCGGACGCAGGCCGGGAGTGACGTTCAGTTCGACCATTTGCCCGGCGCGCTGCACTTCAAAAGTGGCCGCCTGGCCGGGCTTGAGCGCCGCCACGGTTGACAGCAGATTGGGCACGCTGTTGATGCTGGCGCCGGCCACGCGCACGATGACGTCGCCGGGGCGGATGCCGGCCACGGCGCCGGGGCCATCTTGCAGCACGCCGGTGACGATGACGCCTTCGGTGGCTTTGACGCCAAAGGTTTCGGCCAGCTCGGGCGACAGCTCGCTGGGCTCGACGCCAATCCAGCCGCGTGTGACTTGGCCGTCCTTGACGATGCCGTCCAGCACCATCTTGGCGGTCGACACTGGAATGGCAAAGCCAATGCCCATGCTGCCGCCTGAGCGCGAGTAAATGGCGGTATTGATGCCCAGCAAGTTGCCGTGGACATCGACCAGCGCACCGCCCGAATTGCCGGGGTTGATGGCGGCGTCGGTCTGAATGAAGTTTTCAAAGGTATTGATGCCCAACTGCGTGCGCCCCAGTGCGCTGACGATGCCGCCAGTGACGGTTTGGCCGACGCCAAACGGGTTGCCAATGGCCAGCACGCGGTCGCCCACTTCCAGCAGGTCAGAGTTGCCCAGCACGATTACGGGGAGCTTGTCGAGTTCGACTTTCAAAATCGCTAAATCGGTTTCGGGGTCGGTACCAATGACCCGGGCGCGGGCGCGGCGGCTGTCGGTCAGGGTGACTTCAATCTCATCGGCGCCTTCGACCACATGGTTGTTGGTCAGGATGTAGCCATCGGGGCTGATGATGACGCCGCTGCCCAAGCCGGCTTGGGTTTGCTGGTCGGCTTGGTCGCCAAAGAAAAACTGAAACCATGGGTCGTTGCTGCGCGGATTGCGCACCGCAGTTTTGCTGGTGTTGATGCTGACCACTGCCGGCGCGGCTTTGCGTGCGGCGCCGCTCAGACTGCCGGGTGCGGGCTCGGCTAGCGGCGCTGGTGGGGCCTCCATCAGCGCAATGCCAGCGCCCGAGAGGGTGGTGCCACGGCGCACCCAATCGGGCTGCAAGGTAGCGACGACAAAATAAGCGGCGACCAAAACAGTCACAGTTTGCGAAAACAGCAGCCAAAGGCGTTTCATGGAGAGCAGTCAATCGTTGAGCCTGAGCGGGAGGGCCATTGTCGCGCAAGCTTTGCGCCTGCGTAGGACAATAAAAAGATGCATACCACCCGAGACACTCTGCGCCAAGCGTTTGACACGCTGCTGCAACCCGAGCGCTTTAAAGACTACGGCCCCAATGGCCTGCAAGTCGAAGGCAAGCTGCGCATTGAGCGCTTGGTCAGTGGCGTCACTGCCAGCCAAGCGCTGATCGACGCCGCCATTGCCGAGCGCGCTGACGCCATTTTTGTCCACCACGGCCTGTTTTGGCGCGGCCAAGACGGGCGCGTGACTGGCTGGATGAAGCAGCGTTTGCAGCGCTTGTTGGCCCACGACATCAGCCTGTTTGCCTACCACCTGCCACTGGACGCGCACCCGCAATGGGGCAACAACGCGCAGTGGGGCCAGCGGCTGGGCTGGGTGGCCGATGGGCATTTTGGTGAGCAAGACTTGGGCTGCATCGCTAGCGCCGCTTACGCCAACGCGCAGGCGCTGGCGCAGCAGTTGCAGTCGGTGCTGGGCCGTGACGTCACGCTGGTGCAGCCGCCAGAAAAATCAGCGCAAGCCGTGCGGCGCGTGGCGTGGTGCTCTGGCGGCGCACAAAGCTACTTTGAGGCGGCGATTGCGGCGGGCGCGGATGTGTTTGTCACCGGCGAAATCTCCGAGCCGCAAGCCCATTTGGCGCGTGAAATGGGCGTGGCTTTTATCGCCGCAGGGCACCACGCCACTGAGCGCTATGGCGCACCGGCTGTCGCGGCGCACGTGGCACAGGCGCATGGCATCAGCCATGTGTTTATCGACATCGACAACCCGGCCTGAGCTTGCAACCATGACTTTATTAGCTATCACCCAAGGCGACAGCGCTGGCATCGGCCCAGAAACCATTGCCAAAGCCTTTTGCGACGCGGCTGCGGATGTGCGCGGCTGCTTTGTCGTCGGCGACGTGGCCACGCTGCGCCGCGCCGCGCAGTGCATTGAGCGCCCCGGCCTGCCTTCGCTGCCGGTGGCGCTCATCAGTCACCCGGCTGAGGCGCTGTCCGTGCCGCCGCGCTGCGTGCCGGTGTTGCAGCTAGACGGCATTGCTGGGCCGCAGCCGTTTGGGCACATCAGTGCCAAGGCGGGCCAAGCGGCGGCGCAATGCGTGCTGTGGGCGGCGCGGGCGGCGCTGCGCGGGGAGATTGCCGGTTTAGTCACCGCCCCGCTGCACAAAGAGGCGTTGCACGCCGCTGGTGTCGATTACCCCGGCCACACCGAGCTGCTGCAAGCCGAGGCCGCTGCCTGGCGCGGTGTGGCGCTGGCCGAGATGCCGGTGCGCATGATGCTGGCCAGTGACGAGCTGCGCACGGTGCTGGTCAGCATCCATATGTCGCTGCGCGCGGCGCTGGACGCGGTCACTTTGGACAATGTGTTGCAAACTTTGCTGATCACCCACGCTGCTTTGCTGCGCAGCTTGGGCCGTGCGCCGCGTATTGCGGTGGCGGGCCTCAATCCGCACGCGGGCGAGGGCGGTTTGTTTGGCCGCGAAGAAATCGAGGTGATTGCCCCGGCCATTGCCCAAGCGCGTGCCCAAGGGCTGAATGTGGCGGGCCCGCTGGCACCCGACACGGTGTTTATGCGCGCCCGCCACACGCCCGCTAAAGCCGGCGAATTTGACGTGGTGCTGGCCATGTACCACGACCAAGGATTGATTCCGGTGAAATATTTGGGCGTGGACAAAGGCGTGAATGTCACGCTGGGGCTGCCGCTGGTGCGCACCAGCCCTGACCACGGCACAGCGTTTGATATTGCCGGCCAAGGCGTGGCCGATGCGTCCAGTTTGATAGAAGCAGTGCGCATGGCCCAAAAATTGGCCTAAAACGGCTGTAGCCCTTATGTAGCAAGCGCTTATAGCTATTAAATTAATAGCTATAAGGCAAGCGTGCCAAGCAAAAAATTAGCGCTTGAGACTGTCGCGAATTTCGCGCAGCAGCACGATGTCTTCTGGCGTAGCTGGGGCAGGTGCCGGCGCCGGCGCTGCTTCTGGCGCTGCTGGCGCGGCGCGCTTGAGGCGGTTAATTTGTCGCACCATCATAAAAATGATGAACGCCAAAATCAAAAAATTAACGGCTACGGTGACGAAATTGCCGTAAGCAAACACTGGCACGCCGGCTTTTTTCAGCTCGGCCAGCGTCATGGCGGTGTCGGGCGGCACCTTGCCCAGCACCACAAACAAATTAGAAAAATCGAGCTTGCCAAACACCAAGCCGACGACCGGCATGATCAGGTCGCTGACGATGGAGTCGACAATTTTGCTAAAGGCAGCGCCAATGATCACGCCAACGGCCAGATCCATGGCATTGCCCTTGATGGCGAACTCCTTAAATTCTTGCACCATGCCCATCAAATATCCCCTCAAAGTGATTAAGCCGCCGAGTATCTGTCAACGCGCGCCAGCGTGCTGAACGGCGGCGCACATCGGTGCAACGCCAGAAAATACAAGAGGTACTTTCACTCCGCTACAATTTGCGGCTGTCTCCCCAACCCTAGCGATGTTCATCGAGGACCCCCATGAGTGACAATCCAATCGACTCCAGTAAGCGGACGTGGCTGATCGCGACCGGCTGTGCGGGCGCAGTGGGCGGCGTGGCAACCGCCGTTCCTTTCGTAAGTTCTTTCCAGCCCTCAGAAAAGGCTAAAGCCGCCGGCGCCGCCGTCGAAGTGGATATTTCCGCTCTCAAGCCCGGTGAAAAAATGACCGTGGAATGGCGCGGCAAGCCGGTCTGGATCGTCAAGCGCACGCCCGAACAGTTAGAGATTTTGCCCACGCTGGACGGCCAATTGGCCGATCCCAAGTCTGAGCGCAATCCTGCCGAGTTCACGCCCGAATACGCCCGCAACGAGCACCGCTCGATCAAGCCCGAAATTTTGGTGGCCGTGGGTATTTGCCCGCATTTGGGCTGCTCGCCCTCCGACAAATTTACCGGCGGCGCGCAACCGTCGCTGCCCGACGATTGGAAAGGCGGCTTTTTGTGCCCTTGCCATGGCTCGACCTTTGACATGGCCGGACGCGTATTCAAGAACAAGCCTTCGCCAGACAATCTGGAAGTGCCGCCGCACGTCTACCTGACAGACACGCGCCTGCTCATCGGCTCTGACAAGAAAGCCTGAGGGACTGCACTATGGCTCAATTCAAGGAAATCTCCCCCAACGCTTCGGGAGCTGCCAAGCTCACGAACTGGTTTGAAAATCGCTTCCCGACGGCATTTGACGCCTACCGCGTCCATATGTCTGAGTACTACGCGCCCAAAAACTTCAATTTCTGGTACATCTTTGGTTCACTGGCCCTATTGGTGCTGGTGATTCAAATCGTCACCGGTATTTTCTTGGTGATGCACTACAAGCCTGACGCTGCCAAAGCGTTCGAGTCGGTCGAATACATCATGCGCGACGTGCCTTGGGGTTGGCTGATTCGCTATATGCACTCTACTGGCGCATCGGCCTTCTTCATCGTCGTCTACTTGCATATGTTCCGTGGTTTGCTCTACGGAAGCTATCGCAAACCACGCGAGCTGGTGTGGATTTTTGGATGTGCGATTTTCCTCGCACTTATGGCTGAAGCCTTTATGGGCTACTTGCTGCCTTGGGGCCAAATGTCGTACTGGGGTGCCCAGGTTATCGTCAACTTGTTCTCGGCTATCCCGTTTGTCGGTCCGGACTTGTCGCTGCTGATTCGCGGTGACTATGTGGTCGGCGACGCTACGCTGAACCGCTTCTTCAGCTTCCACGTCATTGCGGTGCCGCTGGTGTTGATTGGCTTGGTGGTGGCGCATTTGTTGGCTTTGCACGACGTGGGTTCCAACAACCCTGACGGCATTGAAATCAAGGGCCCCAACGCCCCCAAAGATGCCCAAGGCCACCCGCTCGACGGCATTCCGTTCCATCCTTACTACACGGTGCACGACATTTTGGGCGTGTGCGTGTTTCTGATGGCCTTCACAGCGGTAATCTTTTTCGCTCCTGAGTTTGGCGGCTACTTCTTGGAGTACAACAACTTCATCCCAGCCGATCCGTTGCAAACACCAGCGCACATTGCACCAGTCTGGTACTTCACGCCGTTTTATTCAATGCTGCGAGCCATCACCAGCGAGATGATGTATGTATTGATTGCCTGCGTGCTGCTCGGTGCTGTGCTCGGTGTCGTCAAAGGCCGGATGCCAGCCATCATCAAGGGCGGTGTCATGGTCGCCGCCTTGGTGGGTGTGGCGCTGATGCTGGCGATTGATGCCAAATTCTGGGGTGTGGTGGTGATGGGTGGCGCAGTGGTCATTCTGTTCTTCTTGCCTTGGCTCGATTGCAGCGAAGTCAAGTCGATCCGCTACCGCCCAACCTGGCACAAGTACATGTATGCAGTTTTTGTCTTTGTCTTCTTTATCCTAGGCTACTTGGGCATCAAAGCCCCAGGCGCATGGGGTGAGATTGCAGGCCAAGACATTGCGCAGCGCGTATCCCAAATCTTTACCCTGTTCTACTTTGGCTTCTTCCTGTTGATGCCGTGGTGGAGCCGTATCGGTGAGTCCAAGCGCGTCCCTGACCGCGTGACCTTCACGCCGCATTGAGTGGAGATGAACACTATGAAAAAAATACTTCTCTCGATCGTTGCCGCTCTGAGCTTGATGGCGGGTACTGCGCATGCCTCCGGTGGTACTTTTCCATTGGACGCTGCACCTAACAAAATCAACGACATGGGCGCATTGCAAAACGGTGCCAAGTTGTTTGTGAATTACTGCGTTGGCTGTCACTCTGCCGCGTTCATGCGCTACAACCGCTTGACCGACATTGGCCTGACCGAAGCGCAGATCAAAGACAACTTGCTGTTCACCACCGAGAAAATCGGTGACACCATGAAGGCAACCATTGACCCCAAGCAAGCCAAGGAGTGGTTTGGTGCTAATCCGCCTGACCTGACCGTGATTGCGCGCTCGCGCGCTGGCTTGGGCGGCACAGGTTCTGACTACCTCTACACCTTCTTGCGCACCTTCTACCGCGATGAGGCCAAGGCCACCGGTTGGAATAACTTGGTGTTTCCAAGTGTGGGTATGCCGCATGCTTTGTGGCAATTGCAAGGCGATCGCCGCCCTATCTTTGAAACCCATGGTGCAGATAGCCATGTGTTCAAGGGCTGGGAGCAAGTCGCTCCTGGCACGATGACGCCGCAGCAGTATGACGAAGCCATTGGCGATTTGGTCGGTTACTTGCAGTGGATGGGTGAGCCTGGGCAAACCAAGCGCGAAAAAATGGGCATTTGGGTGCTGATTTTCTTGGCCTTCACTACCGCTCTCGCCTGGAAGTTGAATGCGTCTTTCTGGAAAGACGTCAAATAAGGCGTTTTTCACCAAGCCGCACCTTGGGGTGCGGCCTCGTTTCTAGAGTGGACGCGCAATGCGTTCCACTCTTTTGGTTTTTTAGGAGTCTCTTGCCATGATGGTGCTTTATTCGGGTACAACTTGCCCTTTTTCCCACCGCTGCCGCTTTGTCTTGTTTGAAAAAGGCATGGACTTTGAAATCCGCGACGTTGACCTGTACAACAAGCCGGAAGACATCAACGTCATGAATCCCTATGGCCAAGTGCCTATCTTGGTTGAGCGCGATTTAATTTTGTACGAGTCCAACATCATCAATGAATACATTGATGAGCGTTTTCCGCACCCTCAGTTGATGCCCGGTGACCCGGTCGACCGTGCCCGCGTGCGCTTGTTCTTGCTCAATTTTGAGAAAGAGCTGTTCATCCACGTCAATATTTTGGAGTCGCGCGCTACCAAGGGCAACGAGAAGGCGCTGGAAAAAGCCCGCGCCCACATTCGCGACCGCTTGACCCAGTTGGCGCCGGTGTTCTTGAAAAACAAATACATGCTGGGCGAGAGCTTTTCGATGCTCGACGTAGCCATTGCGCCGCTGCTGTGGCGCTTGGACTACTACGGCATTGATTTGAGTAAAAATGCCGCTCCTTTGCTGAAATACGCCGAGCGCATTTTCTCGCGCCCTGCCTATATCGAAGCGCTGACGCCTTCCGAGAAGGTCATGCGCAAATAAACTGCGCGCCTTTGCTAGTTAACTTGTAGGCACCGACCATGAATGCACAAGAATCGACCACCACCCGTCCCTACCTGATCCGCGCGTTGCACGAATGGTGTACCGACAATGGCTTTACGCCGTATCTGGCCGTGCGGGTGGATGACTCGGTGCAAGTGCCGCGCGAATACGTTAAAGACGGCGAAATTGTGCTCAACGTCGGCATCGACGCCACCAATGCGCTGCAACTGGGCAATGATTACATTGAGTTCACCGCGCGCTTTGGCGGTAAACCGCGCGACATCATGGTGCCGGTGGGCCGGGTCATCGCTATTTACGCCCGCGAAAATGGCCAAGGTATGGCGTTTCCGCCGCCGCTGGACGTTCTTGCCGACTTGGATGTTTCCTCGTTTGGCGTGGCGCATATGCCTTTGCGCGAGGTGGGTGCAGACATAGAGGCCGATGCCGACATGGACAGCGCAGACGACGAGCGCGTGGTGCAACTGGTGCTTAGCGAGTCAGCGCCGCCAGACGGTGGTGATACGCCGCCGCCGCGCCCACCGCCCTCTGCCGGCGCCAAGCGGCCGGCGTTAAAGCGAGTGAAATAAGCGCAAGTCGCCAGATAAGAAATTTTGGCCATTTTTCGCGATTAGAATATGGCCTTCGCCGGTTTAGCTCAGTTGGTAGAGCACCCGCCTTGTAAGCGGTAGGTCGTCAGTTCGATTCCGACAATCGGCACCATTAAAAAGCCTAAGGCCGTTCATTGCATACGCAATGAACGGCCTTTTGCATGGGCGCTCGCCTTTGGCTTTAGACCGAGGTTTGCACTTTCAGCCGGATGGTGTTGACGTTCCAGCCCCGAGTGCGCAAATGCGCGGCCAAGGCCGGTAGCAGTTGGCGCAATTTGGCGGCGGCGGCATTATTTTTTACCAGCAAGCACCAGCTATCGCCCTCGATGGGGCCGGCTTGAATGGCAGCGTGCAGGCCGACCGGAATTAAAGTCTGTACTGCGCGCAGGCGCTCGCTGGAATCGCGTGTCAATGCCACCAGTTTGGCCAAGATTGGCGCCTCTTGTGAGGCTTGCTCTAGCGTGATGGCGTAGTGGCGGCGATTCATAAAAATCCCTAGCGACAAAGTAAAAAATCCATGGTGTTGCTGATTATCTGCGCCGCGCACAGTGCGCTTGGGTTACTGCGGCCAGAGGCGCAGCGCTAGGCGGCTAAAATCATTGGCTTCGGATCCCACCGGCGCGCATTTGCCCAACTTGGAATGTCGACTGGTGGCCCCAACTGAAATTACTTCTTTTTAGGGATTCTGGTCGCTGCTTGTGCTTTGTGCATGGTCAGCAGACCTGCTCGCATGGCCACCAACTTCCTCACCAAAATTTTCGGCAGCCGCAATGACCGGCTGCTCAAGCAATACCGTAAAACCGCCGCGCAAATCAACGCGATGGAGCCTTCTTTAGAAGGCCTGAGCGACGAAGCTTTGCGCGCTAAAACGCAAGAATTCAAAGACCGCGTTGCTAAAGGCGAATCTTTGGACGCCCTCTTGCCGGAGGCCTTTGCCGTAGTGCGCGAGGGCTCTAAGCGCATCATGAAAATGCGCCACTTTGATGTGCAGTTGGTCGGTGGCATGGCGCTGCATTACGGCAAAGTGGCCGAAATGCGCACCGGTGAAGGTAAAACGCTGACAGCGACGCTGCCGGTGTACCTCAATGCCTTGTCGGGCAATGGCGTCCACTTGGTGACGGTGAACGACTACCTTGCCAGCCGCGACGCCAAATGGATGGGGCGCTTGTACAACTTTTTGGGGCTGACCGTGGGCATCAACCTGCCCAACCTGCCGCGCGAAGAAAAGCAGGCAGCTTACGCAGCCGACATCACCTACGGCACCAACAACGAGTACGGCTTTGACTATTTGCGCGACAACATGGTCTATGAAGCACACGACCGTGTGCAGCGCAAACTCAACTACGCCATCATCGACGAGGTCGATTCGATTTTGATCGACGAAGCGCGCACGCCGCTGATCATCAGCGGCCAAGCCGAAGACCACACCGCCATGTATTTGGCCATGCACAAAGTGGTGCCGCTGCTGGTGCGCCAAGAAGGCGAAGCCGACCCGCGCACCGGTGAAGGCGTGACCAAGCCCGGTGACTTCACGCTGGACGAAAAAACCCACCAAGTTTTCTTGACCGAGCAAGGCCATGAAACCGCCGAGCGCGTGCTGGCGGCGCAGGGTTTGATTGCGCCAGGTGCCTCGCTGTACGACCCTGCCAACATCTCGCTGATGCACCATTTGTACGCTGCGCTGCGGGCCAACAACCTGTACCACCGCGACCAACACTATGTGGTGCAAGAGGGCGAAATCGTCATCGTTGACGAGTTCACTGGTCGCCTGATGGCCGGTCGGCGCTGGAGTGAAGGTCTGCACCAGGCCGTAGAAGCCAAAGAAGGCGTGCAGATTCAGGCAGAAAACCAGACGCTGGCCTCAATCACCTTCCAAAACTATTTCCGCCTCTACAACAACTTGGGCGGCATGACCGGCACGGCCGACACCGAAGCCTACGAATTCCAAGAAATCTACGGCCTAGAGACCGTGGTGATTCCGCCCAACCGCCCCAGCAAGCGCGACGACCAGCTGGACCGCGTCTATAAAACCACGCGCGAAAAATACGAAGCGGCGATCAAAGACATCCGCGAGTGCTACGAGCGCGGCCAGCCGGTGCTGGTCGGCACCTCGTCGATTGAAAATTCAGAAATCATCGACAAGCTGCTGAACGACGCCAATTTGCCGCACCAAGTGCTCAACGCCAAGCAGCACGCCCGCGAAGCCGACATCGTCGCCCAAGCCGGGCGCGCCAAGATGATCACCATTGCCACCAACATGGCCGGTCGGGGTACCGACATTGTGCTGGGCGGCAATATTGAAAAAGACGTGGCAGCGATTGAAACCGATGAAACGCTGGACGAAGGCACCAAACAATCGCGCATTGCCCAGTTGCGCGCCGACTGGGCCGTCGATCATGAAAAAATCAAGGCGCTGGGCGGCTTGCGCATCATCGCCACCGAGCGCCACGAGTCGCGTCGCATTGACAACCAGTTGCGCGGCCGCTCAGGCCGTCAAGGTGACCCCGGCTCGTCGCGCTTTTATTTGAGCTTGGACGATTCGCTGATGCGCATTTTTGCCGGCGACCGCGTCAAAGCCATCATGGATCGGCTCAAAATGCCTGACGGCGAAGCCATCGAGGCCGGCATCGTCACCCGCAGTATCGAGTCGGCGCAGCGCAAGGTCGAGGCACGCAACTTTGACGTGCGCAAGCAACTGCTTGAATACGACGACGTGGCCAACGACCAGCGCAAAGTGATTTATGAGCAGCGCAACGACATCTTGGATGCTGCCGATCTGTCCGAAGTGATTGCCGCCATGCGCGAAGACAGCTTTACCGACTTGGTGCGCCAATATGTGCCCGCCGAATCGGTAGAAGAGCAATGGAATTTGCCCGTGCTAGAGAAGCAATTGGCCGACGAATGGCTGATGCCGCTGTCTTTGCAGTCTTTGGTCGAAGGCGCCCAGTCGATCACTGACGATGAAATTTTGGACAAAGTGGTGCAAACCGCCCACGCCATTTTTGAGGCCAAGGTTGACTTGGTCGGCCGTGAAAACTTCACTCAGTTTGAGCGCGCCGTGCTGCTGCAAAGTTTTGACTCCAACTGGCGCGACCACCTGAGCGCACTCGACTATTTGCGCCAAGGCATCCATTTGCGCGGCTATGCGCAAAAGCAGCCCAAGCAAGAGTACAAGCGCGAAGCCTTTGAGCTGTTTCGCCAGCTGATCGATATGGTGAAAAACGAAGTCACCAAAACGCTGATGACGGTGCAAGTGCAGTCGCCCACCCAGCTCGACCAAGCGGCCGAGGACATGGAGCAGCGCGCCGAAAGAATCGCCAACGTCACCTACAGCTCACCGACCGAAACCGGCGAAGTCGAAACCGTGGTCGATGCCAGCACGCTGCGCCAAGCCCAGCCGCTGGCGCAAGGCGTGCGTGTCGGGCGCAACGACCCCTGCCCGTGCGGCAGTGGCAAAAAATACAAACAGTGCCACGGTAAGTTGGCTTAAATCCGGCTTTTTTGAAAGAAAACCATGCCAGTGAATCTTCCCGCTCCCGTTGCCGCCAGTCTCCATGCCATCGCCGGTGTCCGCATTGGTGTCGCTGAAGCCGGTGTGCGCAAGGCCAACCGCAAAGACTTGACGGTGTTTCTGCTGGACGAAGGCACCTGCGTGGCCGGCGTATTCACGCAAAACCGCTTTTGCGCTGCGCCAGTGCAAATTTGCCGTGAGCATTTGGCAGGCAACTTGGCGGGCGGTTTGGCGATTCGCGCCATGGTGATCAATACCGGCAACGCCAACGCTGGCACCGGCGTTGACGGCTTGGCGCGCGCGCGCCAGACCTGCGAAGCACTGGCTTGGCAGCTGGACTTGAAACCGGCGCAAATTTTGCCGTTCTCGACCGGCGTCATCATGGAGCCGCTGCCGGTGGAGCGCATCAGCGCTGGCCTGCCCGCTGCCATTGGCGACGCCGCCCCGGCGCACTGGGGGCGCGCTGCCGAAGGCATCATGACCACCGACACTGTGCCCAAGGCCTTTAGCACGCAAGTGCAGATTGGCACCGCTACGGTGTCCATCACCGGCATCAGCAAAGGCGCGGGCATGATTCGCCCCAACATGGCGACCATGCTGGGTTTTTTGGCCACCGATGCCTGCATTGCCCCAGCGCTGCTACAGCCCTTGGCCACAGAGCTGGCCGAGCAGTCGTTTAACCGCATCACCATCGACGGCGACACCTCGACCAACGACTCCTTCATCGTCATGGCAACGCAGCGCGCCGCCCACGACCCCATCACCAGTTGGGACAGCGCCGACGGCCAAGCGCTGAAGGCGGCGCTGTTGTCGGTAGCGCAGCAGCTGGCGCAAGCCATCGTGCGCGACGGCGAAGGCGCAACCAAGTTCATCACCGTGCGCGTCGAAGGCGGCAAAACCAGCGAAGAATGCCGCCAAGTGGCCTACGCCATCGCCCATTCGCCGCTGGTGAAAACCGCCTTTTTTGCCAGCGACCCCAATTTGGGCCGCATTTTGGCCGCCGTTGGCTATGCTGGCATCGACGACCTTGACCAAACCGGCATCGACCTGTATTTGGACGATGTGCCGGTGGCGCTGCAAGGTGGGCGCAACCCCGATTACCGCGAAGAAGACGGCCAGCGCGTGATGCAGCAAAGCGAAATCACCGTGCGCGTGTTGCTCGGGCGCGGCAACGCCGCCGACACAGTGTGGACTTGCGACCTGAGCCACGACTACGTCACCATCAATGCCGACTACCGCTCCTAAAATAATAGCTATAAGCGCTTGCTGCATAAGGGCTAGAGGCCAAAATGAACCAAAGTTTTGAGCGATTACTGCTGCGCGCCGAGCAGCTGATGGCGCGCATCGAATCGGTACTGCCGCAGCCGCTGGCCGCGCCCGCCGACTGGACGGCAGCGGTGGCTTGGCGCTACCGCAAACGCAGCAGCGGCCACGGCGCACTAGAGCCAGTACGCCACCTAGCGCCGCTGCAACTGAGCGACTTGCAAGAAATTGACGGCCAAAAAGAAAAAATCCAGCGCAATACCGAGCAGTTTGTACGCGGCGCTACCGCCAACAACGTGCTGCTGACCGGCGCGCGCGGCACCGGCAAATCGTCGCTGATCAAAGCCTGCTTGAACGCCTACGCGGCGCAAGGTTTGCGCCTGATTGAGGTCGATAAAGCCGATTTAGTGGACTTGCCCGACATCATGGACACCGTCGCTGGCCGGCCCGAAAAATTTATCGTCTTTTGCGATGACCTGAGCTTTGACGAGGGCGAGTCGGGCTACAAAGCGCTCAAATCCATTTTGGATGGATCGATTGCCGCCGCCACGCCCAATGTGCTGATCTACGCCACCAGCAACCGCCGCCACCTGTTGCCCGAATACATGAAGGACAACCTGAGCTACCAGCACGCCGACAACGGCGAAGTGCATCCGGGTGAGGCGATTGAAGAAAAAATCTCGCTGTCCGAGCGCTTTGGTTTGTGGGTCAGCTTTTACCCGTTCAGCCAAGACGAATATTTGGCCATCGTGGCGCAGTGGCTGTCGTCGTTGGGGGTCGATGCGCAGGCCATTGCTGGCGCGCGGGCGCAGGCGCTGGTCTGGGCGCTGGAGCGCGGCTCGCGCAGTGGCCGCGTCGCCTACCAGTTTGCGCGCGATTTTGCGGGGCGCAATAGTGCCTGAAGTGCTTGCAGTGCCCACTGCACGCGCCCATACCGAAGTCGCGGTTGGCATTTTGTTGCGCGCCGACGGTGCTTTGTTGCTGACCACCCGGCCAGCGGGCAAGGTCTACGCTGGTTATTGGGAGTTTCCCGGCGGCAAGTTAGAGGCAGGCGAAAGTGTCGAGCAAGCGCTGCGGCGCGAGTTAATCGAAGAAATCGGCGTCACCATCGGCCCAGCGCAGGTCTGGAAAGTGACGGAGCACGACTATCCGCACGCCTTGGTGCGTCTGCACTGGTGCAAGGTGCATGACTGGACGGGTGAGTTGCAAATGCGCGAAGGCCAAAGCATGGCGTGGCAGCCTTGGCCGCCGACAGTGCGGCCGGTTTTGCCGGGCGCGTTACCGGTGTTGCAGTGGCTGGCAGCAGAAAACGGCCAAGATTTTGACCCGCTGATACTATCAGTTTGATAGCTATAACCGCAGGCCACTAAAGGGCTAGAGGCCGATTTGACCTATATTTTGGCCGTTTCAACCATTTTGGCCATTTTGGTAGTTTTAGTCTTGCTGCTGGCGCGGATCGCCGTAGGGGGCATCGTCCGGTGGCGCTTCGGTCGGCATCCGAAAACTCTCTGCCGCCCACGCGCCAAAATCAATTTGCTTGCAGCGCTCGCTGCAAAAAGGCCGCCATGGGTTGGCCGGGCTGTACAGGCTGGGGCCGGCGCAGCGCGGGCAGGACACTTGGCGTGCGGTTGGTGCTGTCGGCGTGGGAGTGGTGTTCATAGCCAATGACTTCTCAAGCGCACAAGGCGAGTTCAAAAGCGGCGCTTTCGGTGCTGGCCTGCAAGTGGCCGTTGCTTTGTTGGCGCATCAGCCGCACCGAGACCATCAGGCGGTTGCCGCTGATTTCAGGAATCAGTCCCAAGCTGGGGTCGATGCGCAAACGCAGCAACTGAAAGGTGCGGCCAGAAGGCAGGTTTTGCTGAAAGTGGCCGTCTTGCGCGGCGATTTTTTGCGGCGCGCCAGAGTCACGCAGTAGCTTGAGCAGAATAAAAATCGACTCCGCCATCGGCGCCAAGCTCGACGCCCAGCCTTCCAGTGCTGCTTGGCGTACCTCTGGTGCATGGTGCTGCCAAGCGTAGTAGCTGGGCAGGTCAAAGCCGCAGGTGCCGCCGGGAATGCCAATGCGGCTGCGAATGCCCATCAGCCAATCGTTTTCTGTCAGCGACTGGCCCGCCTTGCCGTTTTGGCTGTTGAGTGCCTGAAAACAGCGATCGAGTTGCGAAAAAATACTCTCTAAGGCGGTTTCGGAGATGGAAGGGTTGCCCCGGTAGGCGGCGAGCAGATTTTTTTGCTTCTCAATGTCTTTGAGGATGTCTGACTTCAGATCGGCGCGCGCTGCTACGTCCATGACTTCAAAAATCGTCGACAGAGCGTAGTGGTGATCTAGCGCGTCGGTGCGCGCAATCAGTTCTCCCAAGCGCAGAAACAGCTGCTCTAGCCGCAGGTAGGTTCGTATGCGCTCGTTAAAAGGGTATTCGTAAAGAATCACGCTGCCGAGTTCCTGGAGGAGGGGCGGTGGAGAAATGCGGGTGTAGACCAGAGGATCTGAAGGGTCAAGCAGGGCGGGGGGCGAATCATAGCCCGAACTGCGCCGCTACCTGCTGCACTTGGATATTGAGCGCTTGCAGTGACAACGCGTCGTTATACAACACCAAGTCGGCGCCGGCGCGTCGGGCGCTGCGGCTGGCTTGGGCGGCGATGATGCTGTCAATCGTCTCGGGCGCCAGTGCATTGCGTGCCATGACGCGGCGTATTTGCGTCTCGACGCGGCAATCGACGACGACCACGGCATCGAGTTGGCGCCGCCAGTGGCCCGATTCGATCAGCAACGGAATATCAAACACCACCAGCCGCTGGCCAGCGGCCACAGCGGCATCGACCTGTGCGCCCGTCAGCTGCCCGACCAAAGGATGGACGATGGCTTCGAGTTGCTGGCGCGATGCCGGCTGCGAAAAAGCCAGCGTGCGCATACGTTGGCGATCGAGCGCGCCGTTGGCATCGACATACTCTGGGCCGAACACCTGCGCAATCGCCGCCATCGCCGCGCCGCCTGGCCCTGTCACGTGGCGCGCCAATTGGTCGGCATCGATGAGCACGGCACCGCACTGCAGCAACATCTGTGCCACGGTGCTTTTGCCACTGCCAATGCCGCCGGTCAAGCCCAGCCGGGTGGTCGCTGGTGGTGCGCTGCTCACAGGCCGAGTGCTCCCAAAATGGTGTTGAGTACGGTTTGCGGGCCAAAAACCATGGCAATCAGGCCTGCGCCGACCAGAAAAGGGCCAAACGGGATGTAGCCGCCTTCACGCAGGCCGCTGGAAAACTTCATGGCAATGCCCACCACGGCACCGACGACCGACGCCAGCAAAATCAGTGGCACCAGTGCTTGCCAGCCAAACCACGCGCCCAAAGCGGCGTACAGCTTGAAGTCGCCAAAGCCCATGCCCTCTTTGCCGGTGGCAAGTTTGAAGCCCCAATACACCGTCCACAAAGACAAGTAGCCCGCTGCCGCGCCAAGCACTGAGTCGAACAAAGGCAGGGGCAGCCACTGGAAGGCGCAAGCCAGCAGCCCGGCCCACAGCAGTGGCAGCGTCAGGTTGTCGGGCAACAGCGTGGTGTCCCAGTCAATCATGGCCAAGGTCACCAGCACGGCAGAAAAGCCGCACCAAGCCGCGCCAGTGGGCGTAGCCCCCCAGCGCTGCACGCAGAAGAAAAACAAGGCAGCGGTGACCAGTTCGACGATGGGGTAACGCGCGCTGATAGGTGCGGCACACGAAGAGCAGCGCCCGCGCAGAAATATATAGCTCAGCACGGGGATGTTTTCATGGGCGCGCACTGGATGGCCGCAGCTTTGGCAGCGCGAACGCGGCACCCACAGATTGAAGACTTCGGGCGTCGGCAGTGCGCTTGGTATGTCAGCGCCCGATGGGGCGGCGTGTTCAGCGGCATATTCAGCCACTTCAGTCGCCCATTGACGTTCTAAAATTTTGGGCAGGCGGTAGATGACGACGTTCAAAAAGCTGCCGACCAGCAGCCCCAAAACGCCCGCCAAAGAGGCGTTCAGCCAAGGTTCGAACCCCATTAGACGACCTGACCGAGCTTGAAGATGGGCAGGTACATCGACACCACGATGCCACCAATCAACGAGCCTAAGAAGACGATGATGATCGGCTCCATCAGGCTGGACAGACCAGCGACCATTTCGTCCACTTCTTCTTCATAAAAGTCAGCCGCTTTGCCCAGCATATGGTCAATGGAGCCGGATTCTTCGCCAATAGCGCACATTTGCAGCACCATCGACGGAAAAATATTGGCGTTGGTCATGGCCGCGGTCAAGCTGGTGCCGGTCGAGACTTCTTGCTGAATTTTTTCGGTGGCGATAGCAAAAACCGAGTTGCCCGCAGCGCCGCCGACCGAGTCAAGTGCTTCCACCAGCGGCACGCCAGCGGCAAACATGGTCGAGAGCGTGCGCGTCCAGCGTGCGATGGCTGATTTTTCAATCAGGATGCCAAACACCGGCACCCGCAGCATCAGCCTATCCATGAAGTGCTGCATTTTTTCGTTGCGGCGCCACGCCTGCATGAAAAAATAGAAACTGCCGCCAATCACACCAAAAATAAGCCACCACCATTGCACAAACACTTCACTGATGGCCATCACAAACAGGGTGGGCGCTGGCAGATCGGCGCCAAAAGAGGTGAAAACTTCTTTAAAAGCGGGAATCACAAAAATCATGATCACCGTGACCACCACAAAAGCCACGATTACCACAGAAATTGGGTACATCAAGGCCGATTTAATTTTTGATTTGATAGCCTCGGTTTTCTCCATGTACATCGCCAACCGGTCGAGCAAGGCTTCCAAAATACCTGCGGCCTCACCGGCTCCCACCAAGTTGCAGTAAAGGCTATCGAAGTACAGCGGATATTTTCGAAAAGCAGCACTCAACGAGGTGCCCGTTTCCACGTCGGCACGAATATCGTTGAGCAGTTTACCCACGCTGGGATTGGTATTGCCGCGCCCGACAATGTCGAAAGCTTGCAGCAGCGGCACGCCGGCTTTCATCATGGTTGCCATTTGTCTGGTGAACAGCGCAATGTCTTTGGGCTTGATTTTTTTGCCACCGCGCATCCGACGTTTTTTAATTTTGGTCGGAAAAACGCCTTGACGGCGTAGCGTTGCTTGGACTTGGTTTTCGCCAGAAGCGCGCAACTCGCCACGCACGATTTTTCCGTGGCGATCTTTACCTTCCCACTCAAAGACGAAATCTTTGATGCCCTGTGATGTAGCCGTAGCCATAACGCTCCCTCGTTGGTTCGGTCTTATAGGTTGGTCACAGCCAGAACTTCTTCGATAGAAGTCATGCCCAACTTGGCTTTATGCAGGCCAGCATCGCGCAGCGACCGCACTCCTTCAAGTTTGGCTTGGGCGGCTATTTCAAGGGCATTGCCATCGCGCAAAATAATGCGCTGAAGCTCTTCGGTAATTGGCATCACTTGGTAGATACCGACACGGCCTTTGTAGCCGTTATTGCAGGCGCTGCAACCAACCGGTTTATAGGGTACCCACGATCCATCGATTTCATCGTCGGCATAGCCCGCTTCTAGCAGTGCCTCGTGGGGAATATCGGCGGGCGCTTTGCACTGAGGGCATAAGCGCCGGGCCAGTCGCTGGGCAGTGATCAAAATCACGCTGGAGGCGATATTGAACGGTGCAATGCCCATATTACGCATCCGTGTCAGCGTCGTTGGTGCATCGTTGGTATGCAAAGTCGATAGCACCAAGTGACCAGTTTGCGCCGCCTTGATGGAAATATCAGCGGTTTCAAGATCGCGAATTTCGCCGACCATGATGATGTCTGGGTCTTGGCGCAGAAAAGACTTCAAGGCCACGGCAAACGTCAGTCCCGCCTTGTCGTTGACGTTGACTTGGTTGACTCCGGGTAAGTTAATTTCAGACGGATCTTCGGCGGTAGCGATGTTAACGCCAGGCTTATTCAAAATATTCAGGCAGGTATAGAGCGAAACCGTCTTGCCCGAGCCAGTCGGGCCGGTGACCAAAATCATGCCGTAAGGTCGAGAAATAGCTTTTAACAAATGCGCTTTTTCTTCAGGCTCGTAGCCCAGTGCATCAATGCCCATTTTGGCACTGCTGGGGTCTAAAATACGGATAACGATTTTTTCGCCAAACAATGTGGGCAAGGTGCTGACACGAAAATCAATAACCCGATCAGGGCCGACTTTCAATTTCATTTTTCCGTCTTGGGGGACGCGTTTTTCAGAGATATCCAAACGCGAAATCACCTTAATACGGGAGGCCAGCTTATCTTTGATAGCAATTGGCGGTGAGGCAATTTCGCGTAATTCACCATCTACCCGAAAGCGCACGCGGTAATGGTGCTCGTAGGGTTCAAAGTGCAAGTCAGATGCACGCATATTGAAGGCGTCCACCAGCATTTTGTGTAAAAACCGAACAATCGGCGCGTCTTCGACTTCGGTAGTATTGTTGTCTGCTTCAGGCGCGTCTTCTACTGGAACGTCATCAAACTCAAAATCGCCGCCGCTGCTACTGGTGAGGTTGTCGAGGGTTTCTCCGGCGCTTTTGCTGCTATTTTCAACCAGTTTGGTGAGTTTGTCATATTCAGCAATCACCCAATCCACGCCCATTTGGGTCGAAAATTTTATTTTTTCGGCGGCTTCTTGATCGGTTGGATCTGCTGTGGCTACCGTCAGGCGGTTATTGCGCTTACTGAGCACCACCACCCGATAAGCCGCGCAAATTTTGGTATCGAGTAAATCGCGCGGCAGTCGCAGCGGATCAATAGCATTTAAGTCCAGCAGCGGTGCGCCAAAAACTGTGGATACCGTGTGGGCCAAATCTGCCGCAGAAACTACGCCTGACCCCGTCAACTCGGCAATAAAGCTGATTTTGCTGGCTTGTGATTTTTTGTAAGTATCTTCCGCCGATTTTTGCGTGAGTTTTCCAGCAGAAATCAGCGCCCGACCCAAACCTGGGAGGGCAGCTGCTGCCGATTCTTTTGGGGTGTTATCAACAGCAGCCATGTAACCGAGAATGTATAAGCCAGTAAGAGAACCATCCTATCATCGTTGGCAGGTACAGCTGTAAATCAATCGTTACCAGAACTGCACTCTCAAGTGCGCCGTGCCAGCAGCTGGGAGGCCAGTTGGTGCAGCGCGGCGCTGTATTCGTTGCTGGGCAGTTGCTCTAGCGCGGCGATGGCGCGCTGGGCTTCCGCTGCGGCGGCATTGCGAGCAACATCGAGGGCGCCGGTACTGCGCACGATGTGGGCAATGGCATCGAGTTGATCGGTATTGCCGTTTTCAATGGCTTCGCGCACTGTGGCTGCTTGGGCTGGTGTGCCGCGCTGCATAGCGGCTATCAGCGGTAGCGTGGCTTTGCCTTCGCGCAGATCGTCGCCCAGATTTTTGCCCATCTCGGCACTGTCGCCGTCGTAGTCAAGGACGTCGTCAATGATCTGAAACGCCGTGCCCAGCGCTTGTCCATAGGTGGCGCAGGCTTCTTCGACCAAGGTGCTGCTGCCTGCCAGCACCGCTGCCAAGCGCGCACTGGCTTCGAATAATTTGGCGGTTTTGGACCGAATGACGTGCAAATAGCCGGTTTCATCGAGCGAGGCGTCGTGCATATTCATCAGCTGCATCACTTCGCCTTCGGCAATGACGTTGGTGGCGTCGGCCAAAATTTCCATGATGCGCATTTCGCCGGTTTCCACCATCATTTGGAAGGCGCGCGAATACAAAAAATCACCGACCAAGACGCTGGCGGGGTTGCCGAAATTTTCATTGGCGGTGGCGCGGCCACGGCGCAGGGTGGACTCATCGACCACATCGTCGTGCAGCAAGGTGGCGGTGTGGATGAATTCGACCACCGCCGCCAGCGTGAAGCGCTTGTCCTCGCGGTAGCCGAGGGCGCCGCACACCATCAACAGCATGGCGGGGCGCAAGCGCTTGCCACCAGCGGCAATGATGTATTGAGAAATTTGTCCGACCAAGGGAACACCAGACGCTAAGCGCTGGGCAATGATGCGGTCGACGGCTTGCATATCCGTGGCGATAGGGGCGAGCGGCGAGCTAGGGAGGTGGGGGGCTGATGCAGTCAAGGTAATGGTCGCAAAGGGTGTCGCGAATTATAGGAAGCGCTATCTCGGCGCCAGTCAAGCAGTAGTTTCCAATAGCCTAGCACTTGCGCTGGCAGCTAATGATAGAATGCTGGGCTCTGTAGAAATTCGTCTACAGAAACTCAAAAAATGTGGCGTTCTAGGTGTTTGTGCCTTGAGCGCGCAGAGTCACAAAAGGTCAACATGTACGCGGTCATAAAAACCGGCGGCAAGCAGTATCGCGTTGCTTCCGGCGAAAAAATTAAAGTAGAACAGATTGCTGCGGACGTAGGCCAGGAAATCGTCATCGACCAGGTTCTGGCCGTCGGAAACGGCGCTGAACTGAAGGTTGGTACGCCCCTGGTGTCCGGCGCAACCGTGAAAGCCACCGTTGTGGCGCACGGCAAGCACGACAAAGTGCACATCTTCAAGATGCGCCGTCGTAAGCACTATCAAAAACGCCAAGGTCACCGTCAGCAGTTCACTGAACTGCAAATCGGCGACATCGCTGGTTAAAGAAGGAGCTCAGTCATGGCACAGAAAAAAGGCGGCGGCTCTACGCGAAACGGGCGCGATTCCAAGCCCAAAATGCTCGGTGTGAAAGCTTTCGGTGGTGAACTCATCAGCGCCGGCTCCATCATCGTGCGCCAGCGCGGTACCAAGTTCCACCCCGGCACAAACGTCGGCTTGGGCAAGGATCACACGCTGTTTGCATTGGTTGACGGCCATGTGTCGTTCTCCCACAAAGGTGCATTGTCTAAGCACATGGTCAATGTGACTGCTGCAGCTTGAGGCTTTAGCCTTCATCTGCACTTTGTCTGCACCTGAAGCCCCGCTTAGTCGGGGCTTTGTGCTTTTTGGCTGGTAGCGCTTGGGGCGCAAGCCGCTGTGTTGTGAATGGGGATACCTAATGAAATTCGTTGACGAAGCCTACATAGACATTGCTGCAGGTGATGGCGGTAATGGTTGCGTGTCGTTCCGGCACGAAAAATACAAAGAGTTCGGTGGCCCCAACGGCGGTGATGGTGGCCGTGGTGGCCATGTGTTTGCAGTGGCCGACCCGAATTTGAATACGCTGGTCGACTACCGCTATTCGCGCCGCCACGACGCCAAGCGCGGCGAGCACGGCATGGGCTCGGATATGTTTGGCGCCGCTGGCAGCGACATCACGCTGAAAATGCCGGTGGGCACCATCATCACCGACGTCGAAACCGGCGAGGTGCTGTACGAGTTGCTAGAGCCCGGCGAGGTCATCACCATTGCCAAAGGCGGCGATGGCGGTTTTGGCAATTTGCGTTTCAAAAGCGCTATTAACCGCGCGCCGCGCCAAAAAACGCCGGGTTGGCCGGGCGACAAAAAGAACCTCAAACTCGAATTGAAAGTGCTGGCCGATGTCGGCCTGCTGGGTATGCCCAACGCTGGCAAATCCACCTTTATTGCTGCCGTTTCTAACGCACGGCCCAAAATTGCCGACTACCCCTTCACCACTTTGCACCCCAATTTGGGCGTGGTGCGCGTGGCGCCTGAGCAAAGTTTCGTGATTGCCGACATCCCCGGCTTGATTGAAGGTGCCTCTGAAGGCGCGGGCCTTGGCCACCAGTTTTTGCGCCATTTGCAGCGCACCCGTTTGCTGTTGCACGTGATCGACATGGCACCGTTCGACGACAGCATCGACCCCGTAGCGCAGGCCAAGGCCATCGTCGGCGAGCTGAAAAAATACGACAAAGCGCTGCACGACAAACCGCGCTGGCTGGTGTTGAACAAGCTGGACATGGTGCCGGTGGAAGAGCGAGCTGAGCGGGTGGCAGATTTTGTCAAGCGCTTCAAATGGAAAGGGCCGGTGTTTCAAATCTCCGCTTTGACGCGCGAAGGCTGCGAGTCGCTGATCCATGCCATTTATGGCCACGTCAAACGCCAGCAAGTGGCCGAGCAAGCGCCGGTGGAGGAAGTCGATCCGCGTTTTGCCAGCAGTGGTGATGGCGATGTACCGTTGTAGATGCTATAAATGCTATATTTATAATAGCTAACACCGCACGTATCTAAAGGGTTACAGCCCAAAATGACTCAAAAAAACAGTTCTGATGTGCTGCGCAATGCGCGCCGCATCGTCGTCAAAGTCGGCTCCAGCCTCGTTACCAACGAAGGCCGTGGTTTGGACGAAACGGCGATTGGTGAATGGTGCCGACAACTGGCCGCCTTAGTGCGCGCGCAAGGGGCGCAGCACCGCGAAGTCATCATGGTCTCCAGCGGCGCGGTGGCTGAAGGCATGAAGCGCTTGGGCTGGAGCACACGCCCACGCCAAATCCACGAGCTGCAAGCAGCGGCTGCCGTCGGGCAAATGGGTTTGGCGCAGATGTACGAGACCAAGCTGCGCGAGCAAGGCATGGGCAGTGCGCAAGTGCTGCTGACGCACGCCGACTTGGCCGACCGCGAGCGCTACCTGAACGCGCGCAGCACGCTGCTGACACTGCTGGGTTTGGGCGTGGTGCCAGTCATTAACGAAAACGACACCGTTGTTAATGACGAAATTAAATTTGGCGACAACGACACGCTGGGCGCACTGGTGGCCAATTTGGTCGAAGCTGATGCGCTCATCATCCTGACCGATCAAAAGGGCTTGTACACCGCCGATCCGCGCCGCGACCCGGCGGCGCAGTTTGTCCATGAAGCCCGTGCAGGCGACGCAGCGCTAGAGGCGATGGCTGGCGGCGTCGGCTCCAGCATCGGTAGCGGCGGCATGATCACCAAAATTATTGCTGCCAAGCGCGCCGCTGGTTCTGGCGCTTCTACCGTGATCGCCTGGGGGCGTGAGCCCGATGTGCTGCTGCGCTTAGCGCAAGGCGAGAGTATTGGCACACTGCTGGTGGCACAAACCGCCAAAAAACAGGCACGCAAACAGTGGATGGCTGACCATCTGCAACTGCGCGGCGCGGTGGTGGTCGATGATGGTGCTGCCGCCAAGTTGCGCGCTGAGGGCAAAAGCCTGTTGCCGATTGGTATGACGGCGGTTGAGGGCGACTTTTCGCGCGGCGACGTGATTGCCGTGCGTGATACTGTTGGTAGCGAAATTGCCCGTGGCCTGGCCAATTACGCCAGCGCCGAGGCGCGCTTGCTGTGCCGCAAATCTTCAGCGGAATTTCAGAGTTTGCTGGGCTACATGGCCGAGCCAGAAATGGTACACCGTGACAATTTGGTGCTGATGGGCGGATAAGCCGGGCGCGCAAGCCAAGACAACAACATCAAAGCGGACTGGGCTGAAAAGCACAGTCCGCCTTTTTTATTGGCCAGTCGCGTCGACTTACTCTTTCGGCAGCGGCGCGTTTAGCACACCCAGCATACCCAGCGCATCATCCGCAGGCGCGCCATAGTCCAGCGGGCTGGCCATATCGTCGCTGCTTTGGCTGCTTTGGCTGCTGTGGCTGCTGTAACTGGTTTGCGGATCGGGGTCAAAGCTCGCTCCCGGTGGCAATTCCACCCCAGGGTGCAGCAGCAACTGGCCTGCGCGGTACATACAAACGCCGGCGTTATCGTGATCGCGCGTACGCATCCCGCTGCGTAAATAGCGGTTGCGTGGCTCTTGGCGCGGCAAAAAGCGGGCCAACTCAATCAGCGCCATTTCGTAGACACCGCGTTTAAATTCGACCACTGCCTCTAGCGGTACCCAATACTCGTGCCAACGCCAAGCATCGAACTCCGGGTGGTTGGTGGCGCGCAGGTTCAAATCCCAGTCGTGACCGACCAGTTGCAGCAGATACCAAATTTGTTTTTGGCCTTTGTAATGTCCACGCGCATCGCGGCGGATATACCTGTCAGGCACCTCATAGCGCAACCAGTCCCGGGTGCGGGCGACCACGCGTACATGGGTTGGCTGCAAGCCCACTTCTTCGTGCAATTCGCGAAACATGGCTTGCTCTGGGGATTCTCCCCGGTCAATGCCACCTTGCGGAAACTGCCAGCTGTGGGTGCGTATGCGCTTTCCCCAGAATACCTGGTTCTTCTGGTTGAGCAGGATGATGCCGACGTTCGGCCGAAAGCCGTCCCGGTCAAGCATAATCAAACCCCAAAATCTTTAATTGTGTCCATTATGCACGGCCCCTTGCGTGCGGCAAGGGAGCCCTTTCCCTTGGCCTGACATTGATCCGATGAAAGCTTCACAGTTCTTTATTTCCACCCTCAAAGAGGCCCCGGCAGATGCCGAAGTAGTCAGCCACCAGTTGATGACGCGCGCTGGCCTCATCAAAAAGCTCGGCGCTGGCATTTACAGCTATATGCCCATGGGCCTGCGCGTGGTGCGCAAGGTCGAGGCCATCGTGCGCGAGGAAATGAACCGCGCTGGTGCCGTCGAACTGACCATGCCGGTGGTGCAACCGGCCGAGCTGTGGCAAGAAACCGGCCGTTTTGAAAAAATGGGCCCTGAGCTGCTGCGCATCCAAGACCGCCATGGCCGCGACTACGTGGTGCAGCCAACCAGCGAAGAAGTGGTGACCGACATTGCGCGCCAAGAGCTGCGCAGCTACAAGCAGTTGCCCAAAAACTTCTACCAAATTCAGACCAAGTTCCGCGACGAGCGCCGGCCACGTTTTGGCCTAATGCGCGGGCGCGAGTTCACCATGAAGGACGCCTACAGCTTCGACCGCGACCAAACCGCAGCCAAGGCCAGCTACCAAGTCATGGCCGCTGCGTATCGTCGCATTTTTGACCGCTTTGGCTTGACCTACCGCGCCGTCGCTGCCGACAGCGGCGCCATTGGTGGCGACTTGAGCGAAGAATTTCAGGTGATTGCCGCCACCGGCGAAGACGCCATCGTCTACTGCCCCAGCAGCGATTACGCCGCCAACATGGAAAAAGCCGAAGCGCTGGCCCCAGCGGGCCCGCGCGGCGCTGCCACCCAGCCCCTGACCAAAACTGCCACCCCCGGCAAAAGTACCTGCCCCGACGTGGCCGAGCTGTTGGGCGTGCCACTGGCTACGACCGTCAAATCGCTGGTACTGGCGACGGACGAAGCCAACGAGACCGGCGAAATTGTCAAAACCCAAGTCTGGCTGCTGCTGCTGCGCGGCGACCACGATATGAACGAGATCAAAGTCGGCAAAGTGCCCGGCCTTGCCGCTTTTCGCTTTGCTACGCCGACAGAAATTGACGCCCACTTTGGCTGCAAGCCGGGCTATTTGGGCCCGATTGGCTTGCAAAAGCCAGTGCAAATGGTGGTGGACCGCGAAGTGGCCGTGCTGGCCGACTGGATTTGCGGCGCCAACGAAGCCGACTTTCACATGACCGGCGTCAACTGGGGCCGCGACTTGCCAGAGCCCACGCTGGTGGCCGACATCCGCAACGTGGTGGCGGGTGATGCCTCGCCCGACGGCCAAGGCACGCTGGCGATTGAGCGCGGCATCGAAGTCGGCCACGTGTTCTATTTGGGCACCAAATACAGCCAAGCCATGAACGCCACCTTTTTGGGCGAAAACGGCAAACCCACTTTCTTTGAAATGGGCTGCTACGGCATCGGTATCACCCGCCTGCCGGCCGCCGCCATCGAGCAAAACCACGACGAGCGCGGCATTATTTGGCCAGATGCGATTGCGCCGTTTACCGTGGTGCTGTGCCCGATTACGCCTGAGCGTTTCCCCGACGTCAAAGCCGCTGCGGAGCTGCTCTACGCTCAATTGCTTGAAGCCGGTGTCGATGTGATTTTGGACGACCGGGGCGAACGCCCCGGTGCCATGTTTGCCGACTGGGAGCTGATTGGCGTGCCGCACCGCGTGACGATTGGCGACCGGGGCCTGAAAGAAGGCATGGTCGAATACCAACACCGCCGCGATAGTGCTGCCACCAAAGTAGCGACCACCGATATCTTGGCCCTGCTCAAGGGCCGCTTAGCCGCATGAGTACGTTAGGCGCTTTCGACGTTTCGCGGCGCTCTTGCGTGGCGTCGCTGGGCGCGCTGGCGCTGGGTCCAGCTGCTTGGCTGGCTGCGCCGACGTCGGCCTACGCGGGCGGCCAGCTAGAGGAGCCGCTGATGGACTCGGTGCGCACGGCGCTGAGTTCTGCGGTGACCCATTCAGCGCCGCCCGAGCCCGACTTTGCCTCCACCGAAGCGCGGCTGGTGTATTTGCGCTGGCTGGGCACCATGAGCGACCGCCTGCGCAAGCGCAAACCCGAGTGGGAAGTGCGCCGCGACTTTCTGCAAACCGTGTGGTACGAGAGCCGGCGTGCTGGCCTCGACGTCTCGCTGGTGCTGGGCTTGATCCAGGTCGAAAGCGCCTTTCGCAAGTTCGCCATCTCCAGCGCCGGCGCACGCGGTTATATGCAGGTGATGCCGTTTTGGATGCGCGTGATTGGCGATGGTGACGCTGGCAAGCTGTTCCATATGCAGACCAATCTGCGCTTTGGCTGCGTCATCTTGCGCCACTACTTGGATCGTGAGCGCGGCGATTTATTTTTGACGCTAGGGCGCTACAACGGCAGTCGGGGCCGCGATCCCTACCCCAATGCGGTGTTTGCCGCCCAGCGCAACTGGCTGTTTGATGGCCGCATGACCGGCTAAGCGCTGGCTAAGCGCTGGGTTATGCGGTGCTTTCTGCGCTGGCGCTGTCTTGCGCTAGGCGCGAGACCATCACCTGATCGATGCGGTAGCTGTCCACGTCCAGCACCTCAAACTTGTAGCCGCCCCACGTCACGCTGTCGGTGCGCCGGGGCACGCGGCGCAGCATCACCATCAAGAAACCGGCGATGGTTTCATACTCATCCTCGTGCGGCAGCTCATCCAGCGACAGGGCGTGCAGCACCTCTTCTATCGGCGTCATGCCGTCAATCAGCCACGAATTTTCGTCGCGCTGCACGATGCGCTCCTCATCGTCGGGGCCGATCAGGTCGCCCATGACGGTGCTCATCACGTCGTTCAGCGTCACCACGCCGACCACGCGGCTGTATTCGTTGACGATGACGGCAAAGTCCTCGTGCGCTTGGCGAAACTGCTCCAGCACTTCCGACAGCGTCAAGCGGTCGGGCAAGATCAGCGCCTTGCGCACCAAGCTGTCGCCTTGCAGCGAGATTGGTTGGCTGTTCAAAATGCGCTGAAACAGGTCTTTGGCGTCGACGTAACCGACCACATGGTCGATATCGCCCTCGCACACCGGATAGGTGGAAAACGGCTCGGCAGCAATGCGCACCCGAATCACGTCGTCCGGGTCGTCACGCAAAAAGAAGGCCACGCGCTCGCGGTGCGACATGGCACTGGCCACCGTGCGCGTGTCCAACTCAAACACGTTGGTGATGACTTGCTGCTCGCGCTCGGGCAGCACGCCGGCGCGCGCGCCCGCTTCCATCATCGCCAGCACATCGTCTGAGGTGATGCGGTCGTCGCGCAGCATCGGCAGGCCCAGCAGGCGAAACAGCGCATCCGCCAGGCGGCTATAGATCCACACCAGTGGGCGCAGCGCGCTGATACTCCAGCCCATTGGCCGGGCCACCACCATGGCCAAACGCTCGGGGTTGGTCATAGCCAAGCGCTTGGGAAACAAGTCGGCAAACAAAATAAACAACGAGGTGATGATGAAAAACGACAGCAAAAAAGCCGCTGTTTGTGCCTGCGCCGTCTCCAGCCAGAGCGAAAACAGGGTGAAAAAATACGGACTCAGCGTTCCTTCGCCGACGATACCGCCCAAGATGGCGATGGCATTCAGGCTGACTTGTACCGCTGTGAAGTAGTCGCCCGGCTGCTCTTGCATTTTCAGCACGCGCTCGGCGCGGCTGTCGCCCTCGTCGGCGTACTGGCGCAGGCGCAGGCGGCGCGAAGCGGCCAAGGCAATTTCAGCGACGGAAAAAAATGCGCCGGCAGAAATCAGAGACAGGATGAGGAGAGCGTTTTCGAGCATGGAGCAGTAGCGTGCGCGCAGAAGGGCGCACGCCGCGTTGCAGTGTAGCGGTGTCAGACCGCCCCTCAGCCGTCCAGCCCTTGCCGCGCCCTTTGCCGCACTGGGCACAAAAAAGCCGCCTCAGAAGGCGGCTTGTCGGTTACTGCGGGCCCATTAAGCCGTAGTGCCCAGCGCCTGCTTGAGTTCGCCCGACTCGTACATCTCCATCATGATGTCCGAGCCGCCAATGAATTCGCCCTTGACGTACAGCTGTGGAATGGTCGGCCACTTGCTGTAGTCCTTGATGCCTTGGCGAATTTCCTCATCTTCAAGCACATTCACCGTGACGATATTTTTAGGATCGACACCGCAGGCCTTGAGCACTTGCACCGCGCGGCCAGAAAAACCGCACATGGGAAAGCTGGCTGTGCCTTTCATGAACAGCAGCACGTCGCTGGATTTGACGAGATCGTCGATGCGTTTCTGGGTATCGCTCATGAAAACTCCGGTTGGTAGAAAAGGGGACAACGGCGTGATTATTTCACTGTCGGCCATTGCCCGCCCGAGCATCGCGCGATGCCGCCGAGGTCTTTGCGGCTTTGCACTTGCGTCCATCCGGCTGTGTGCAGCAGCGCCTGCACGGCTTTTGCCTGATCCCAGCCGTGCTCTAGCAGCAGCCAGCCGCCGGGGCGCAAGTGCGCTGGGGCTTGGGCGATGATGGTGCGGATGTCGTCCAGCCCATCAGCGCCGCTGGTCAGCGCTTGCAGCGGCTCGTGGTGCAGGGCCGCCAAATGCGGGTCGGCAGCGGCAATGTAGGGTGGATTGGAGACGATGGCATCAAATTGCCCCGCCACGCCGTGCAGCCAGTTGCCCGGCGCAAATTGCACCGCCAAACCCAGCCGCTTTGCATTGGCTTGGGCCACGGCCAAAGCGTTGGCACTGGCGTCGATGGCGCTGACTTGTGCTGTTGGGCGCTGGTGTTGCAAGGCCAGCGCGATGGCGCCGCTGCCGGTGCCCAAGTCCAGCACACGCGGCGCGGGCAGAGGCGCTAATACTTCCAGCGCCCAATCGACCAAGGTCTCGGTGTCTGGGCGCGGGTCGAGTACGCGCGCATCAATGTGCAGTGTCAGACCATAAAACTCTTTGTAGCCGCGCAGATAGGCCACCGGTTCGCCCGCCGCGCGGCGCTGGCACAGGGCGACAAAGCGCGTGTGGGTGTCGCTGGGCAGGGCGTCGCTGTTGTGCGCCAGCAGCCAAGCGCGGCTGGCGTCCGCCCGGCCCAGCGCGTGCAGCAGCAGCAATTGGGCGTCGATGCGCTCTAAGCCCTGTGCTTGGGCTTGGGCCAGCGCGTCCTGTAGCGTCAAAGAAAGTGGCATTTTTGCTTCGCTTTTAATAGCTATCACCGCACGTATCTAAAGGGCTAGAGGCCGATTTGACTGTATTTTTACCATTATTCGCTGCGCTATTCGGCCCGTTCTAGCTCGGCCAGCTGCTCGGCCTCGCGGGCGTGTTGCAGCGCCTCTAGCACCTCGCCCAAGTCGCCCTCCATCACGTACAGCAGTTTGTACAGCGTCAGATTGATGCGGTGGTCGCTCAGGCGGCCTTGCGGAAAGTTGTAGGTGCGGATGCGATCCGAGCGGTCGCCGCTGCCAATCAAGCCCTTGCGCTCGGCGGCCTCTTTGGCGGCGCGTTCGCTGCGGTCTTTTTCTTGGATGCGCGCTTGCAACACCTGCAGCGCTTTGGCTTTGTTGGCGTGCTGGCTGCGCCCATCTTGGCACTCGGCGACGATGCCGGTGGGCAAGTGCACCACGCGCACGGCGGAATCGGTCTTGTTGATGTGCTGGCCGCCGGCACCACTGGCGCGGAAGGTGTCGATGCGCAAATCGGCCGGATTGAGCTTGATGGCCTCTTGCTCGTCCGGCTCGGGCATCACCGCCACGGTGCAAGCGCTGGTGTGGATGCGGCCTTGGGTCTCAGTCGTTGGCACGCGCTGTACGCGGTGGCCGCCCGATTCAAAGCGCAGCTGGCCGTAAATATCGTCGCCGGCAATGCGCAGCACAATTTCTTTGTAGCCGCCCAAATCAGCGGCGTGCTCGCTGACGATTTCTACCGTCCAACCAACGCGGTCGGCGTAGCGCATATACATCCGCGCCAAGTCGCCGGCAAAAAGGGCGGACTCGTCGCCGCCAGTGCCGGCGCGGATTTCAATGAAGGCGTTGCGCGCGTCGTCCGGGTCTTTGGGCAGCAGCAGGCGTTGCAGCTCATCTTCTAGCGCCAGCAACTCAGCTTGGGCGCTGTCGATTTCTTCTTGCGCCATCGCTGCCATGTCTGGGTCAGCCAGCATTTCCTCGGCCCCGGCCAAGTCGCTGCTGCGCTGGCACCAGCGGGCGTAGCGCCCGGCAATTTGCGTCACTTCGGCGTGTTCGCGCGACAGCAGGCGGTACTGCGCCATGTCGCCCATGATGTCTTCGCGCGAGAGCAAAAAGTCAAGCTCGCCCAAGCGCCGGGCGTAGCGCTCCAGCTGGTTTTGGAGAAAAGGTTTCATCAGAATAGAAATTTTAGCTACTAAAACGGTAGCTATCAGCGCAGGCCAGATGGGCGCTAGAGGGCTTTTTTGCTCTGCGAACGCAGAAACAGGCGCGAAGCGGTGTGGGCGGTGTGGGCACGCGCGGCAGCGTCGGCGTTGCGCAGCTCGGCCATGGTGCCGTGCAGCATTTTTTTGGCAACGCCGCGCGACAGGGCGTCAAGCACGGCGTCGATGTCTTCGCCGCGTGCCAAGCGTCGGCGCGCGCGGGCGATTTCGGTGGCGCGCCATGCGTCGGATTGGCTTTGCAATTGCAAAATCAGCGGCACCACGCCGTGCTGCGGGTCGCGCTGGTCCATCCAGTGCAAAAAGCTTTGCACCCCGGCGTCGATGATGGCCTCGGCCTGCTCGACGGCGGCTTGGCGGCTGGCCTGGGCGGTTTGCACCACGCTGGCCAGGTCGTCGACGGTGTAGAGGTAGACGTCTTCGAGGTCTTTGACTTCGGGCTCAATGTCGCGCGGCACGGCCAAATCGACCATGAACATCGGGCGATGGCGGCGCTTTTTCAGCGCGCGTTCGACAGCGCCCAAGCCGACGATGGGCAAGCTGCTGGCAGTGCAGCTGACGACGATGTCGAACTCGTGCAGGCGATCGGGCAGGTCGGCCAAGCGGATCACTTCGCCGCCAAAGCGGGTGGCAAGTTTTTCGCCGCGCTCTAGCGTGCGGTTGGCAATAGCAATGGATTGGGGGTTGCGCGCGGCAAAGTGCGTGGCCGTGAGCTCGATCATTTCGCCCGCGCCGACAAACAGCACGCGCGTTTGGCTTAAATCTTCAAACAGCTGGCTGGCTAAGCGCACGGCGGCAGCGGCCATGCTGATGCTGTGCGCGCCAATTTCGGTCGAGGTGCGCACTTCTTTGGCGACGGCAAAACTGCGCTGAAACAGCTGGTTCAGTGTTGAGCCCAAGGCACCGGCGTGCTCGGCGGCGCGCACTGCGTCTTTCATTTGGCCCAAAATTTGCGGCTCGCCCAGCACCATCGAATCGAGCCCACTGGCGACGCGAAAGGCGTGGCGCGCCACGGGGCCTTCTTCTAGCGTGTACGAGTGCGCGCGCAGCACGTCGCTGCTGACGCCGCCGCTGCGCGCCAGCCAATCCATGGTGTAGTCGAGCGCTGCATGGTCGCCAGCGCAATAAATTTCGGTGCGGTTACAGGT
>JAGNSH010000151.1 GCA_017988165.1 Giesbergeria sp.
GGTGTTGCCGCTGCAACCAACGACGCTGTCGAGCACGCCGAAGTGCAAATGTTGGCGGCCATCTTTGGTGCCATCACGCTGCTGTGCTGGGTAACGTTTCGCAGCTGGCGCGCCGTGCTGTGCATCATCGTGCCGCTGACGCTGGTGTCGATTTTGTGCAACGCGCTGATGGCCATGCTCGGCATTGGTCTGAAGGTAGCCACCCTGCCAGTGATTGCCATGGGCGTGGGCGTGGGCGTGGACTACGGCATCTACCTGTACGAGAGCCTGCAGCACGAGCTACAGCACAAAGGTCGTTCATTGCGCGAGGCTTTCTACGAAGCGCTGCGCCAGCGCGGCACGGCGGCCGTCTTTACCGGTGTGACGATGTCGCTGGGGGTAGGCACTTGGGCGTTCTCAGCGCTGAAGTTCCAGGCTGACATGGGCATTTTGCTGGCCTTTATGTTCTTGGTGAACATGCTGGGCGCGGTGTTCCTGCTGCCTGCGATGGCGTGCTGGCTGGGCGTAGGCACCGAGGGCAAGAACAGGAAAGTGGTGCTGTAAACCAATAAACCATAAGTACCCAAAGCAAAATCCCCGCTGCGCTATGACCGCAGCGGGGATTTTTTATAGTCAAATCAGGCTCTAGCCCAATAGATGCGTGCGCTAGCAGCTATTAATTTAAGAGTGATTAGTCGGCTGCGCTCAACCAAGCGACGCTGTTTAAGAAGATGCGTACCAGCTCGGTTTGGCGGCGCACGCCGGTCTTGGAGAAGATGGAGCGCAAATGCGCGCGGGCGGTGTTGCGTTTGATGTTGAGGATTTCAGCGGCTTCTTCCAGCGACAAGCCATTGGCCAGCTGGATGGCCAGCGCGGTTTCTGCAGGCGTCAGGTGAAACAACTGCTGCGCCAAGCGCACCGGTGGATCGACCCGGCCTTCGGTATCGCGCACAAACACCGCCACGCTGGGGCGCTGCTTGCCTTCGGTCCATTGGTCGGAGCTAATGCGTTGCACGATCAAGCCCCAGCTCAGGCGCCCCGAGGGGCGGCTGACCGACATGGCCTCGTTCAGCGCTACTTTGCCGGTGTGCGACACCGTCAGCGCTTCGCGCACCAGCGCTTGCAGGCGGCGGTTGTCGTCGGCATACGAGGCTTCAAGCTGCTTGCCCGAGATGGTCAGGCCGTCTTTGGTGTCCAAGATGGCGCTAGCGGCGGGGTTGCATTCGATGACCTCGCCGTTTTGGTCCAGCACCACCACGCCCACCATCAGCTGCGCCATCGCATGGCTGTACAGCGTGCTGACCTTGCGGTCTTGGTGGGTGGACAGGTGCAGGTTCAACGCGCGCTTGATGTGCGGAATCAGCAAGCCGCAAAAGCGGATGTCTTCTTTCGAGAAGTCGGGTGCCGTCTCTGGCCGCGTGACGCGAAAGCCATAAATGCCACCATTGCGCGTGGTGATGTCCGCAGCGAGCACGTGGAACACGCCTTGTGGGGAGCAGTAGTCGCGGTAATAACTAGAAGCACGCCACTCTTGCTGCGACAGCACATCGGTGATGGTGACGATTTGGTCGGGCCGCATCCCGGTGAAGGGACTCATGGCGATGTAGGGATTGCCAGGGTCTAGGTTGGGCTGGTCGCCCCCGGCCGAGACGATCAGGCCGATGTCGTCAATGGTTTCGGTGCGGACAATCAAGGAGGCGTAATTGCCGTCCAAAACGGTGCGTATCGATTCCAGAAACCCGACCCAGCTGGCTTCGTCCAGCGCTGCGTCGTACACCATGCCCAAAAGCTGACTGAAAGTTTCTGGCGACATGTTTGCGCCAGAGGAGGATCCAGGGGAAATATCTTGCAAAAGCACTGCCTCTAAACCGTTGGATGCGTGGGAGGAGAGAGTGTAGAGCCGTCCTACCCTCTCCAAAAAAGTAAGAGGGTAGAACCGAACTGCGCGGAGTGCTTATGCTATTTCAAACAACCCTGCTGCGCCCATGCCGCCGCCAATACACATACTGACCACGGCATATTTGACGCCCCGGCGACGCCCTTCCAGCAGCGCGTGGCCGACCAAGCGCGCGCCCGACATGCCAAACGGGTGGCCAATCGAAATCGCGCCGCCGTTGACGTTCAGGCGCTCGTCCGGGATGCCCAGCGTGTCGCGGCAGTGGATCACTTGGCAGGCAAAGGCTTCGTTGATTTCCCACAGGCCAATGTCGGCCACGCTCAAGCCGTGGCGCGCCAGCAGCTTGGGGATAGCAAACACTG
This sequence comes from Giesbergeria sp., assembly GCA_017988165.1. GTDB lineage: Bacteria > Pseudomonadota > Gammaproteobacteria > Burkholderiales > Burkholderiaceae_C > Simplicispira. The sequence goes on from JAGNSH010000151.1 coordinate 2,239, forward strand.
GGCCAATGCCCATCTCGTCGGCGGCGCAACCGGCGACGGCAACGCCGCGGTAAATGCCCAGCGGCGCGAGGCCCCGGCGCTGCGCTTCGGCGGCGCTCATCAGCACCGAGGCCGAGGCGCCATCGGACAGCTGCGAAGCGTTACCCGCGGTGATGAATTCGCCCTCGGGCACCCATTGGCCGTTTTTCCAGACGGGTTTGAGTTTGCTCAGGCTTTCCAGCGAGGTATCGGCGCGGTTGCCTTCGTCGCGCTCCAGCGTGACAGTTTCGTTGCCGGTGACGTTGCCTTCTTTGTCAAACAGCTGCTTGCTGGTGGTCATCGGCACGATTTCGTCGGCGTACAAACCAGCCGCTTGCGCCGCAGCAGTGCGCTGCTGGCTGCGCAGCGAGTATTCGTCCTGCGCTGCGCGCGAGATGTTGTAGCGGCGGCTGACCAGCTCGGCGGTTTCAATCATCTGGATGTAGGCCGTCGGCATGGCTTCCAGCACCGACTTGGACTGCGCGCGGTAGGTATTTTTGTACTTGTTTTGGATCAGCGAAATGGATTCAAGGCCACCGGCGACGGCAATGTCCAACTCGCCGCACATGATGCTTTTGGCGGCGGTGGCAATCGTCATCAGGCCGGAAGCGCACATGCGGTCGATGGTCATGCCGCCGACGCTTTCGGGCAGGCCGGCGGTATAGGTACACAGGCGGCCAAGGTTGTAGCCTTGGTTGCCCTGCTGCGCGGCAATGCCCAGCATCACGTCGCCGACATCGGCGCCAGCGACGCCGACTTTGTCGAGCGCAGCGCGGATGACGTGGCCGCCCATCGCGGGCGCTTCGGTGTCGTTAAACGCGCCGCGAAAGGCTTTGCCAATCGGCGTGCGGGCGGTGGAAACAATGACGGCGTCTTGGGGGTTCATGCAAATACTCTCAATCAAACTTCATCAAAATAAAGACGGCTGATGGTGTCCACCACACAGCCGGGTTTGTCGCTGCCGTCAATCTCGACGCTGATGCGCACGGTGACTTGCACGCCATCGCCCTTGACCGGTTCGGCGGCGACGACTTCGCCGCGCCCCCGGATACGGGCGTTCACTTTGACCGGCGCGGGAAAGCGCACTTTGTCGCAGCCGTAGTTGACGCCCATCTTCAAGCGCTGGTAGCTGACCAGCTGCGGCAAAAACAAGTTGGCCAGCGACAGCGTCAAATAGCCATGCGCCACGCAGGCGCCAAACGGGCCGTCTTTGGCGCGCTCGGGATCGACGTGAATCCACTGGTGGTCACCGGTGGCCTCGGCAAAGGTGTTGATGCGCTGCTGGTCGATAAGAACCCAGTCGGTAGTGCCTAAATCGCTACCCACCGCGGCCAGTACGCCGGCGACGGAGTTAAAAAGAGTCGCCATATCAAGCGTGCTGCGAGCTGACCGATACCACTTCGCCGGTCATGTAGGAGGAGTAATCGCTGGCCAAGAAAATCATCACGTTGGCGACTTCCCACGGCTCGGCGCCGCGGCCAAAGGCTTCTTTGGCCGACAGCTCGTTGAGCAGCTCTTCCGACGCAGATTTTTTCAAGAAGGCGTGGATAGCAATCGACGGCGCAACGGCGTTGATGCGGATACCGAACTCAGCCGCTTCCAGCGCAGCGCAGCGGGTCAGCGCCATCACGCCGGCCTTGGCAGCGGCGTAGTGCGCTTGCTCGACCTGTGCGCGCCAGCCCAGCACCGAGGCGTTGTTGATGATCACGCCCTTGCCACGCGGCTGCATCACTTTGAGCGCTGCGCGCGTGACGCGGAAAGTGCCAGTCAGCGTCACGTCGATGACTTTGTGCCACTCGCTATCCTCCATATCAACTACGCGGCAGCTGGTGCCCAAACCGGCGTTGTTGACCAGCACGTCGATGCCACCCATTTGCGCCTCGGCGGCGTCAATCAGCGCTTGCACTTGGGCTTCTTGGCTGACATCGCACAGCAGGCCGTAGACCTCTTGCAGGCCGGTTGCTTGGCGAATCGCTTCGACGGCTTCATTCAAGCGGCGCTCGTGTACGTCGGAGATAAACAGGGCGCGGGCGCCCTCTTCAGCGGCGCGCTTGGCGACAGAAAAGCCAATGCCAGCTCCCGCCGCAGCGGTGACCAGCACAGATTTACCACGCAACAGGCCGTGGGCGGGAACGTAATCGGGAGCAGGCTTCATGGGGACGGTTTCCATCAAAGTAAGACCTGCCCATAGTGCAAGCAGGCCCGCCAAGCTGCATCGTCTGCATGGACGATGAACCGGGCGGGCCTGTAAAGAGAGGGCGAACGAGGGTGCTAAAAAATGGTTTTGTTAGCGTGGCATTTGCAGCGCGCGCTCGGCCATCATGTTGAGTTGGATCTCATTGCTACCGGCATAAATCGTGTCGGAGCGGCTTTGCAGCCAGACATATTGCAGCTCCGTGCGCACCGGGTCACTGCTGGCAATGTCGGCCTCACAGCCCAGCACGTCCATCGCCAGCTCGCCCATACCGCGGCGCCAGTTGGACCACAGATACTTGCTGATGCTGGCCGGGCGCGGCGGCGCATCTTCGGCTGAGGTGCGCAGCGCGTGGCTGCGCAGCGTCTGCAACTGCAGCGCGGCATGCGCCAAGCGCTGGCGCAACAGCGGGTCGCGCGCCGCGCCGTTGGCTTTGGCGACGCCGATGAGCTGCTCCAGCTCGCTCTTAAAGTGCGCTTGCTGGCCGAGGGTGGAGGCACCGCGCTCGCAGCCGAGCAGGTACATAGCGACTGCCCAGCCCTGCCCCGGCGCACCCAAGTTGAGCGTGCCTTCGGTGCGGGCGTTGTCAAAAAACACCTCGTTAAATTCCGAGTCGCCGGTGATTTGGCGAATCGGCCGAATCGTCACCCCGGGTTGGCGCAGCGGCACCAACAGCAGCACCAGCC
>JAGNSH010000152.1 GCA_017988165.1 Giesbergeria sp.
CCAGTGCAGACCAAGGCGGTGGCATCTAGGTGTCGCCGCCTTTTTGTCTTTTGCGGGCGGCTTTGGGCTGGCCCCAAGTCAGTAGTACACGAATTGGCCGGCTTAGTGGCCTATTTACCGTGCTTTACAAAGTGCGGCCCCCGCCATAATTGGCGCTGCATCTATTCAGGAGGCTTGTATGGCAACCCTTTCATCACCCGGTATCGGCACTGGCGGCCTTGACGTCAAGAACATCATTGAGTCGATGGTCAAGCTGGAGCAGCGCCCGCTTAACGCGCTCAAGCTACAAGAGGCGACGACCAACGCCAAAATTTCTGCTTTTGGCCAAGTGCAGTCGCTGGTGTCGGCCCTGTCGGATGCCGCAGGCAAGCTGACCAGCGTGACGGGATGGAATGCAGTCGCAACCACCTCCTCAGACAGCACTTTTGTCAGCGCCAGCGCCACCGGCGGCACGCAGGCCACCAGTTTTAATGTCGAAGTGCAAAGCCTGGCTGCAGCGCAGTCCACGGCGTCTACTTCTGTCAGCGGTGCTCTGGGAGATGTAGGCAAACTCACCATTGAACTGGGCAACTGGAAGGGTAATGCCCCAGGCACCACCGGGTTTGTCAAGAGCGGCGCTGGTCTTGAGATTGATGTGCTAGCCACCGATACCGTGGCCGATATTGCCAGCAAGATCAATGGCTCCAATGCCGGCGTCACCGCCACCATCCTGACCGATGCGGGTGGTCAGCGGCTGTTGTTGCGCAGCAAAGAGACGGGGGAAGAGGCCGGCTTTAACGTGACAGCGCAAAAGGCCACCGGTGGCTCAGGTACTGTGGGCGACCCATACACTTTTACTGCCATTACCGACGGCACGGGCCTTGGACGTATGGCCACCGGCAGTGCCGATGGGGCAGCAACCCGGGCCGCTGCCGACGCCAAGGCCACCATCAATGGCATTGCCGTGCAGTCGGGCACCAATACGTTTGACAACAGCGTCTCGGGCGTGACCTTCAAGGCCGAGAAAGTGACCGACGCGGGCAAGCCCATCACCATCACGGTGTCCAAGGACAATTCGGCCATTCAGACCAATGTTGAGCAGTTCGTTAAGGCCTATAACGAGATCAATAAGCTGTTGATTGAGGCCACCAAATACGACCAAGGCGCCAAGACCGCCGGCTTGTTGCAGGGCGACTCGACAGCAGTGGGCTTGCAAAACACGCTGCGCGCGGCCATGCAGGCTGCCAGCGGGGGAACGGCTGCTTTTCAGCGCCTGGCCGACATTGGCGTGGTGCAAAAAACCAGCACCGACCCGATGGCCACCGCCGCTTTGGGCGGCGAGCTGACGCTGGACACCACCAAGTTCAACAAGGCCATGAATAACAACCCTGAAGGAGTTAAAAACTTCTTCCGAGGTGGCGGCAATGTGCCAACAGAGGGCCTGGCCGTGAAAATGAAGGCTTTGACCGCCAGTATGCTGGCAAGCGATGGCTTCTTCAAATCCAAGGAAGGTGTGCTCAAGGCCAACCTCGTGCGCAATGGCAAAGACCAAGATCGTGTGAACCTGCGGGTCAGCGCTTACGAGGCGCGCCTGACGGCCCGCTTCAACGCGCTGGATGTGCAGATGAACACCCTGAGCGGGCTCAATGCCTACATTTCACAGCAAGTAACCACTTGGAATAAGTCAACGGGTTAACCGTGCCTTCAGTTTTGGCGGCACTGGCCGATAAATTGAAGCAGTAACTCAAGGGATAGCAGTATGTTCAACGCCTACAACCCCCGCGCAACGTCCGCCTACCAGCGGATCAATGTGGAAACCAGTATGCACACGATTGATCAGCACCAGCTGGTCAGCTTGTTGTACGGCGGCGTGATGGATGCCATCACGTCGGCCCGTGGTGCCTTGGCCCGTGGTGATGTGCCGCTCAAATGCAATAGCATCTCTAAGGCCATTCGCATCCTTGAAGAGGGTTTGAGCACTGCCCTAGATCGCGATGGCGGGGGCGAGTTGGCAGTCAATTTGGGTGAGCTGTATGACTATTGTTTGCAGCGCCTGATTCAGGCCAACATTCGCAACGACGACGCGATTTTGGCCGAGGTGGGGCGCTTGATTGAGCAAGTCGCCCTGGGGTGGAATCAAATTAAAAAAACTGCCCCTGAGCGGGTGCGTGCCTCTGGCGCGGTGACGATGGAGGCTTGAGAGCCATGTCTGAAATGTTGATTGACTATTACAAAGCGATTGAGAACAGCAGCCTCAAAATGCTTGAAGCCGCCCAGTCCAAAAAATGGGACGAGGTGGTGCGCTACGAAGGTGCCTGCGCGGTGCTGATTGAGCAGTTGCGCTTTAAGTCGCAAGAGCATCAGTTGCTGCCCGAACACCGCAAAGAAAAGACCGTCATCATGCAGCGCATTTTGCGCAACGACGCCCAAATTCGCTGCCTGGCCGAGCCGTGGCTGATGCAGGTCGAGCATATGTTCGACGGCAACCCGCAAATGGTGCATTGAGCCTTGGCTAGCGCGGCGGCGGCTGCTGCTGCTGTCGCTGCCCCGATAGTTCACGACATTTCAGACACACAAAAAAGCCGACCTGTTGCAGGTCGGCTTTTTTTATGGTTGCCCCTGCACAGAGGCAATTTATACCAAATCGGCCTGTAGCCCTTATGTAGCAAGCGCCTATAGCTCCTAAAATAGGAGCTATAAGAGGAGCGATGGGAATGAAAAGGCGTGTGGCGTGCCGTGGGCGCGTGTCCCCGGGTCGCTCACACCTGCATATTCATAATGTCGGTATAGGCTTGCACCATGCGGTTGCGCACGTGCAAAGCGGCCTGAAAGCCGACTTGGGCTTTTTGCATGGCGACCATAGTTTCTTCCAAGCTGACCGCCGGGTTTTCCATTTGCACTTCGCGCTGCAGGCCGCTGGAGTGGTTTTGCGCTGCGCTGACCGAGTGCAGTGCGCCTTTGAGGGCGGTGGCAAAGCCGGGGTCGTTGTTGTCGATGGCCGGCGTGCTAACGCGGCGGGTTTGGCCAATGCCGTTGAGGGGATTGGTGGTGGGGCTTGAAATGCGCAGGTCCATGGCAGTGTCCAGAGAGCTTAGGAAGATGCGCCAATCGTAGTGATGCCCCGTTTTGGTATCGGTGCGAATTGATGGCCAAATGCGCGCCTTATCTGGCGAACGTGCTGGGCGGCTAGGCCGAATAATCGGGCTCGGCACAAACCCCTTTACCAAGGCCCGCCTTACTGGAAAACAAGATGTCCGCAGTTGTAGAAGTCCCTCCAAGTCCCCTCGCCGCCAGCCCGACGTTGCTGCAGCGAGCGACTGCCCTCGACCGGGGGCAGCGTATGCGTTTGGGCGCCGGTGTGGCTTTGTTGGTGATTGCGGCTTTGGCAGCTTTGCTGATGGGTACCAAGTCAGATTACAAGGTGCTGTTTGCCAACCTGAGCGACAAAGACGGCGGCGCCATCGTGGCGCAGTTGTCGCAAATGAATGTGCCCTACAAGCACGCCGAGGGCGGCGGCGCCATTCTGATTCCAGCCGACAGGGTGCATGACGTGCGCTTGCGCTTGGCCTCGCAAGGTCTGCCCAAGGGCTCGGTCACCGGTTTTGAGCTGATGGAGTCGAGCAAATTTGGCATGACGCAGTTTCAAGAGCGGCTCAATTTTCAGCGCGGTTTGGAGGGCGAGTTGACCCGCTCTATCCAGGCGCTGTCGTCGGTGCAAAGCGCCCGGGTGCATTTGGCGTTGCCCAACCAAAATGGTTTTTTCCGCGAGCAGCAAAAGCCATCGGCCTCGGTGTTGATTAGCTTTTACCCCGGCCAAGGGCTGGATCGGGCGCAACTGGCCGGCATCGTGCATTTGGTGGCCTCCAGCGTGCCTGACTTGGCGCGCTCGGCGGTTAGCGTGCTCGACGACACCGGCAAGCTGTTGTCGAGCTCGCCCGATGGCAATAACTCGGCGTTTGATGCCCAGCAGTTGCAGTATGTGCAGATGCTGGAGCAGCAGTACACGCGCCGCATCATGGATATTTTGGAGCCGGTGATGGGGCGCAACAACATCAAGGCGCAGGTGACGGCAGAGGTCGATTTCACGCAGTCCGAGTCCACCTCTGAGCAGCACCGGCCCAATTTGGCCTCGGACGCCAGCGCCATTCGCAGCCAGCAAGTGATTGAAAACGGTGGCACCACCGGCACGTTGCAGCCCTCGGGCGTGCCCGGTGCTACCAGCAACCAGCCGCCAGCGGTCTCCACCGCGCCCATCAACGGCGCAGCGCCGCCCTTGACTGCGGCAAGCCAACAGGCCGGCAGCGGCGGTTTGGGGCCGAACGCCAAGCGCGAGTTGGTGACCAACTATGAAGTCGACAAAACGGTGCGCACTACCCGTGGCGGCAGCGGCAGCGTCAAGCGTTTGAGTGCGGCGGTGGTGCTGAACTACCAGCCAGTGGCCGATGAAAAAGGCGTGATGGCTAATAAAGCGTTGTCGCCCGAGCAGTTGGAGCAAATGACGGCGCTGGTGCGCGAAACCATTGGCTTTAACAAAGACCGGGGCGATTCAGTCAATTTGATGAATGCACCGTTCCAGATAGATGCTGCCGCCGCTGATTTGCCGCTGTGGAAGCAGCCAGAAACGCTGGAGTTGGCGCGCAATTTTGCTTGGCCCGTCGGTTTGTCGCTGTTTGCGGCGCTGGTGGTGTTGGGGTTGGTGCGCCCTGCCCTCAAGGCCATGAGCCAGCCGGTACCGGTGCCCGGCATGGGCGGACAGCTTGATGCCCTAGAGGCCGACCAGCCGCAGCGCCCTGCTTTGGGTGCGCCAAACGATGGTGAACCGACGGTGCAGCAGTTGCGCCTAGAAGACGCCCGTGCCTTGGCGCTCGCCAATCCGATGGCAGTGGCCAATATCATGAAAAATTGGGTCAATGGCGAAGCTGCCTGATCTACAGAACTACAGAATGCAGGGGTAGTCCAAGATGGATGAGCAAGGCCTTAATGATGCCGCTATTTTCTTGATGTCTCTGGGCGAACAAGAAGCGTCAGAGGTGTTTAAGCATTTTTCGCCCAAAGAGGTGCAAAAGTTGGGCGAGGCAATTGCGCGGATGCGCAACGTCTCGCGCGACAAAGTCGACCAGGTGATCATGCGTTTCTCTGACG
>JAGNSH010000036.1 GCA_017988165.1 Giesbergeria sp.
CAGCTGGTGCTGATGGACGAGCCGCTGGGCGCGCTGGACAAGCAGTTGCGCGAGCATATGCAAATTGAACTCAAGGCCCTGCACCGCCAATTGGGCGTGACTTTTGTCTATGTGACGCACGATCAGTCCGAAGCGCTGACCATGAGCGACCGCGTTGCCGTGTTCAACGATGGCCGCATCCAGCAAATCGACCGCGTCGATCGGCTGTACGAAACCCCCAGCAACCGCTTTGTGGCCAGCTTTGTCGGTGACAACGCCGTGCTGGACGCCACCGTCCACGCCGCCCAAGGCGACAACTGTGAAGTGGTGTTGCCCGGCGGCGCGCGCTTGCACGGTATCAACGTCAACCGTGCCAGCGTTGGCGCGCCGGTGCAGTGCAGCGTGCGCCCCGAGCGCATCACTTTGGCCGATGCCGCACGCGCTGCCCAGCCCGGTGGCAACACCTTGGCAGCGCAGGTGATGGATGTGATTTATTTTGGCGACCACCTGCGCCTGCGTTGCAAGATGGACAGCACCCACGAGGTGATGGTCAAGCTCTCGCTGCACCACAGCGATGTGCCCACGCCGGGCCATACCGTCTACCTGCACGCGCCGCCGCAGCATATGCGCGTCTATCTCTAGGGCCGTGCGCTAGCTGCACTGCCCCCGTTGTTTCGTTGTTTCCCCCCACCACTGAAAACTATCAGGAGACTTTCATGACCTATCACCTCACTCTTCCTCCGCTGTTGCTGGCCCTGACCGCTGCTTTTGCCGCCCCTGCCATGGCGCAAAACGACCTGACCGTGGTCAACTTTGGCGGCGCCAATGGCGCAGCGCAGAAAAAGGCCTACTTCGAGACCTACGAAAAAGCCACCGGCGGCAAGATCACCCAAGTCGAATACAACGGCGAGCAGGCCCGCATCAAGGCCATGGTCGAAGCCAAAAAAATCAGCTGGGACGTGGTTGAAGTCGAAGGCCCAGACATCAGCCGTGGCTGCGATGAAGGTCTGTTTGAAAAAATGGACTGGGTCAAGCTGGGTAACAAGGCCGACTTTTTGCCTGCTGCCGTACACGAGTGCGGCGTGGGCACCTTTGTCTGGTCCACGGTGCTGGCCTATAACGGCGACAAGATGAAGACCGCGCCCACCGGCTGGGTCGATTTTTGGGACATCAACAAATACCCCGGCAAGCGTGGCCTGCGCAAAGGCGCGCGCTACAACCTCGAATTTGCGCTGATTGCTGACGGCGTCAAAGCCGCTGATGTCTACAAAGTGCTGGCCACCAAAGACGGCGCCGACCGCGCCTTCAAGAAGTTGAGCGAACTCAAGCAACACATTCAGTGGTGGGAAGCGGGCGCGCTGCCGCCGCAGTTCTTGGTGGCGGGCGACGTGGCCATGACCAGTGCCTTTAGCGGCCGCATTGATGCTGCCCAGCGCGAAGGCCAAAACCTGAAAATCACGTGGGCTGGCGGCATTTATGACCTGGACTACTGGGTCATGCCTAAAGGCGTCGTCAACAAAGACGCGGCGATGAAGTTCATTGCCATGGCCAGCAGCCCAGACTCTCAAGCCGAGTACGCCCGCACCATCTCCTACGGCCCAACCAACACCAAGGCCATGGCCAAGCTCGACCCTAAGACGCAAGCGCTGCTGCCCACCTCGCCGGCCAACCGCAAAGACGCCTTGCGTTTTGACGTGGCCTTCTGGGCCGACCAAGGCGAAGCGCTGGAGAAGCGTTTTGCTGCTTGGGCCGCGCAATAAGTGCTGATTTCTCTGCTGCACCGTATCTGACCTGAGCTGCAAGGAGACTCTGCATGAATACCGCTACCCTCACGCCTTCCTTGGGCACGCTTGACGGCGGCCCTGACTTGGCGCACCAGTTGCGCACCGTCGAGCGCCGGCGCAAGCTGCGTTCGCTGGCGCTCACCCTGCCCCTGCTGGCGTTTTTGTTGGTGGTGTTTTTGCTGCCTCTGGGCAGCTTGTTAATCCGCGCGGTCGAAAACCCCGAGGTGGCCGACACGCTGGTACACACCGGTCCGGCGCTGTCGCGCTGGGATCGCAAAACTGCTCCGCCCGATGCCGCTTATGTCGGCTTGGTCAAAGACCTGTCTGCGCTGCCAGAAACAGCGCAGGCCGGCGCACTGGCACGGCGTTTGAACAGCGAAGTGAGCGGCGCGCGCTCGCTCATCATGGGCACTTACCGCGCCTTGCCGCTGCCGCCCGGGCTGGACGCGGCGCAAACGCGCGAGCACCTGCTGGCGCTGGATGAGCGCTGGGGCGAGCTGCCGTATTGGCAAGCGATTGCCAAAAATTCCTCGCGCTGGACGCCGGACTATTTGCTCGCTTCGGTGGACTTGCGCCGCAACGCGCAGGGCGACATCGTCCAAGTGGGCGAAGAAGCTGCGGCGTTTCGCGCCATTTTGCTGCGCACTTTTCACATGAGTGCCGTCGTCACGCTGCTGGCGATTTTGATTGGCTACCCGCTGTCGTACTGGCTCAGTACCCTGAGCGAGCGGCGCGCCAACATGATGATGATTTTGGTGCTGGTGCCGTTTTGGACATCGGTGCTGGTGCGCATTGCCGCGTGGATTGTGCTGCTGCAAAACAACGGCCTGATCAACCGGCTGCTGATGTTTATTGGCGCCACCGACACGCCAGTGCCGCTGCTGTTTAACCGGCTGGGCGTGATCATTGCCATGGTGCATATCTTGTTGCCGTTTCTTATCTTGCCGCTGTACAGCGTCATGAAATCGGTGCCGCCCAACTACTTGCGCGCAGCGGTGTCGCTGGGCAGCACGCCGCTGAGTGCCTTCTTTAAGGTCTACGTGCCGCAAACCTACCCCGGCGTGGCCGCAGGCGGCTTGCTGGTGTTTATTACTGCCATTGGTTACTACGTCACCCCGGCGCTGCTGGGCGGCCCGAGCGACCAAATGCTGAGCTACTACGTGGCGCAATACACCAACGTGCAGGTCAACTGGGGTATGGCGTCGGCGCTGGGCTCGGTGCTGCTGGTGACTACGCTGGGTCTGTATGGCCTGTACCGCAAGTTTGGCAAAGCCGAACTGAGTTTGGGCTAAGGCCGCAGCGACACACAAGGAGCTATTGCGATGCAAACCATCAAAACTTCCTACTTTCCTGCGCATTACCGCTGGGGCGACAAGCTGGGCTGGATAGCGCTGCGTGCCTTTGCCGGCGCGGTGCTGCTGTTTTTGCTGCTGCCGATTTTTGTCATCGTGCCGCTGTCGTTTTCTAGCGGCTCGTTTTTGTCCTATCCGCTGCCGGGCTGGTCGCTGCAGTGGTACCAAGAGCTGATCCATTCGCCCGAGTGGGCCCGCGCTGCGCGCAACAGCTTTATCGTCGCGCCGCTGGCCACGCTGCTGGCGACCACGCTGGGCACGTTGGCCGCCGTCGGCCTGGCGCGCACCAACTTTGTTGGCAAAGGCGTGCTGACCAGCTTGCTGATCAGCCCGATGGTGGTGCCCATCGTCGTCGTCGGTGTGGCCACTTATTTGGTGTTTGCCCGCTTGGGGCTGGCCGAGACCTATACCGGTTTGATTTTGGTACACGCTGCGCTGGGCGCGCCGTTTGTCGTCACCACCGTGCTGGCGACGCTGCAAGGCTTTAACCACAACCTGGTCAAAGCCAGCCTGAGCTTGGGCGCGGGCCCGGTGCAAACCTTCTTCAAAATCACCCTGCCGGTGATTGCGCCGGGCGTGATCTCAGGCGCGCTGTTTGCTTTTGCCGCCTCGTTTGATGAGGTGGTGGTGACGCTGTTCTTGGCCGGCCCCGACCAAGTGACGCTGCCGCGCCAGATGTTTACCGGCATCCGCGAAAACATCTCGCCCGTAATTGCCGCCGTGGCCACGCTGCTGACGCTGTTTACCACCGCGCTGATGATGACGCTGGAATGGCTGCGCGGCCGGCGCAAATAAACGCCAAATTTGAGTAAAAACGGCCTCTAGCCCTTATCCAGTAAGCGCTTGCAGCTTCTTTTTTAATAGCAAAATAGCAAAACAGGAACCGTATGAACCGCACTACGACCGCACGCCCTGCCGCCATTGCCACCGAACAACTGCGCAACGAGCGCGTTGTGGTGACCGAATGGCGCTTTCCACCGGGCTCTGCCACCGGCTGGCACACCCACGGCCACGACTATGTGGTGGTGCCCACCACTGGCGGCGAGCTGCTGCTAGAAACCCCCGACGGCGACAAGCGCGTGCCGCTGGTGCTGGGCCAGTCCTACACCCGCACCATCGGCACCGAGCACAACGTCATCAACCCCACCGATCAAGAAGTGGTGTTTGTCGAAATCGAGCTGCTGTAGTTTTTTGTTCACCACCCTGCCTACTTTGTAGATGCGTAGATTCACATGACCTCTTCCAACCCGTTTGCCCTGCTCAAAGACCCCAGCCTGCTCAAGACCGACGCCCTGATCAACGGCGTGTGGGTGCCCGGCAGCAGCCGTTTTGCCGTCAACGACCCCTCTAACGGCGCCCACTTGGCCGACGTTGCCAACTTGGGCGCAGCGGATGCCGAAGCGGCGATTGCCGCCGCCAACGCCGCTTGGCCCGCTTGGCGCAGCAAAACCGCCAAAGAGCGCAGCACCTTGCTGCGCCAGTGGTATGACTTGCTGATGGCCAACGTCGAAGACCTGGGCCGCATCATGACCACCGAGCAAGGCAAGCCGTTTGCCGAAGCCAAGGGCGAAGTGGTCTACGGCGCCAGCTTTGTCGAGTGGTTTGCCGAAGAAGCCAAGCGCGTCAATGGCGAAGCCCTGCCGCAGTTCGACAACAACCGCCGCCTGTTGGTGCTCAAGCAGCCGATTGGCGTGTGCGCGGCCATCACGCCGTGGAATTTTCCGCTGGCGATGATCACGCGCAAAGTGGCACCGGCGCTGGCCGCTGGTTGCACCGTGGTCATCAAGCCAGCCGAACTGACGCCGCTCACCGCCCTGGCCGCCTGCGAGCTGGCGGTGCGCGCTGGTATTCCCGCCGGGGTGCTGAACATTTTGAGCGCCGACGCCGACAACTCGATTGCCATTGGCAAAGTGCTGTGCGCCAGCCCGGTGGTGCGCCACATCAGCTTCACTGGCTCTACCGAAGTCGGTCGCATTTTGATGGCGCAATCGGCACCGACCATCAAAAAAATGTCGCTGGAACTGGGTGGCAACGCGCCGTTCATCGTCTTTGACGATGCCGACGTCGACAGCGCCGTCGAAGGCGCTTTTGCCAGCAAATACCGCAACGCCGGCCAAACCTGCGTCTGCACCAACCGCTTTTACGTGCAAGAAGGCGTGTACGACGAGTTCGTCACCAAGTTTGCTGCCAAGGTCAAAACCGCCAAAGTCGGCAACGGCTTTGAAGACGGCGTCAGCCAAGGCCCGCTGATCGAAGAAGCCGCGCTGGACAAAGTGCAGCGCCACGTCGAAGACGCCGTGGCCAAAGGCGGCCAAGTGCTGGTGGGCGGCAAACGCCTGTCCAGCTTGGGATCGGGCCAGTTCTTTGAGCCGACGGTGATTGCCAATGCCAGCGCCGATATGTTGTGCGCGCGCGAAGAAACTTTTGGCCCGTTCGCGCCGGTGTTTAAGTTCAAGACCGAGCAAGAAGTGGTGGCTGCCGCCAACGACACCGAGTTTGGTTTGGCCAGCTATTTCTACAGCCGCGACGTCGGCCGCATTTTCCGCGTTGGTGAGGCACTGGAGTACGGCATGGTGGGCATCAACGTCGGCATTTTGGCGACCGAGCACGTGCCCTTTGGCGGCGTCAAACAGTCCGGCCTGGGCCGCGAAGGCTCGCACTACGGCATGGACGACTACGTTGAAATCAAGTACTTGTGCTTGGGCGATATTCAAAAATAAGCCAGCCAAAGGAAAAAGCCAGAGGCCAGCACATCTGCGCACGCGCGCATCTGGCCCTATAATTTGCGGCTGCGCGGGTGTCGTTCAATGGTAGGACTCTTGCTTCCCAAGCAAATAACGTGGGTTCGATTCCCACTACTCGCTCCAACGCTTAAACAGCAAAAAGCCCCGTGGCCTTTATGGCCACGGGGCTTTTTGCTGTCACGCCAGCGCGTGGCTACTTGACGGCAGCGTTGCCTTTAAAGACGTTCTCCACCAGCGGTTTGGCATCTATCTGCGGTACGTGGCAAGAGTTGCACTGCCAGCGGGCGTTGTCCAGCACCGGAGCGTCGGGGTTGACGGGTTTGATCAAGTGGCTTTCTTTCACCTGAGGGATTTTTTGGCCGCGCACTTCTTTGTGGATATGGCAGTCCATGCAGGCGTTGTCTTCTGAGGTGATTTCGTCAAAGCCGTCGACTTTGTGCGGAATCAGTGGCGGCTGCTGCGCGTAATTGCGCTGAATCAGCGTATGTCCACCGGGTTTGCTGCCGACATAGGGTTGAATTTCTGGCGCTTTATCGACTGCCGTGATGGCGGTGTCGCGCAGCGAGCTGACCGTTTGTGCGCTACTCCAGCAGGCGGCAAAGGTGATGAGGGCAGCGAGCGAAATTTTCAGGGACATTTTCATGGTGGAGTCTCCGCGTTTGAAAGATATGGGTTATGTCGGGGGTGGTGCCGGTGCCGGTGCCGGTGGAATGTTTGCGCTGGGCGCTGGCGGCGCTGGCGGCGCTGGCGGCGCAAGCGATGCAAGCCGTGGCACAAAGGTGAAGACGTCTTTGGCGCACACGTCGATGCAGCGTCCGCAGTTGGTGCAATTGCTCGACACAATCATCGGGCCGACGCCTTTGTTGGCGCCCTTGAGTGGTAGGCGAATGACTTGCTGCTCGGGGCAAGCGACAAAGCAATCAAGGCAGTTGTTGCAGTCTTCGCGCTTGCTGGCCGAGACGCGCACCAAGCTCCAGCGCCCCAGCAGGCTGTAGAAAGCGCCGACGGGGCACAAGTGGCCACACCAGCCGCGCTTCATGACGAATAAGTCGAACAGAAAAATGCCGGCAATCAGCAGCCAACCTGCGCCCATGCCAAACACCAGGCCCCGGGGCAATAGCGAAACCGGGTTGACCAGCTCCCACACAATGGCGCCGCTGCTGGCCGCCAATACCAGGATGAGGCCCAGTATCCAGTACCGGGTTTGGCGCGGCATATCGCCACCGCCGCGAATATCGAGTTTGCGGCGCAGCGCGCTGGCGGCGTCGGTGACCATGTTCATGGGGCAGACCCAGGCGCAATAGCTGCGTCCGCCAACCAAAAGATAAAACAGCAGCACCACGACCACGCCAATGATGGCGTTGCGCTGGGGCACATGGCCACTGAGCAGCGATTGCAGCATCACCAGTGGATCGGCCAGCGGCACGGTGTCCAAGGTCAGGCTGTAGTTGAGGTTGCCTTTGACCAGCCACCAGCCAAACCACGGCCCGACCAAGAACAAGGCCAAGATGCTCAACTGCACGCTGCGGCGCAGCACCAGCCAGCGGTGGGCGCCCCACCAGCCCTTGGTGGCGATGGCATCGTGGGCAAAGATGTTGGCAGGGATTTTCATCGGGGCGCCGCGTCGGGGAGTTTGCTGCCGGGGTCGGAGTGGCCCGGCAGGGTCATGCCATCGGGCATACGGTCGGGCAGGTCGATTAAGCCTCTGTCTTCGACCAGCGATTGGCCGGCTTTGCTTTTTTCTTCCCAGCCAAGGCGGAAATGGGCGCCCAACTCGCCTTTGGCCAAGTTGATGGGATAAATTTTGATGGCCGCAGTCTCTAGGACGCACGAGGCTTCGCACTTGCCGCAGCCGGTGCAGTGCTCAGAATGCACCGTTGGCAAAAACATGGTGTGCTTGGCGGTGCGCTCGTTGTGCTGCACTTCTAGCGTGATGGCTTTGTCGATGACCGGGCAGACGCGGTAGCAGACGTCGCAGCGCAGGCCCAGAAAATTCAAGCAGGTTTCGTGGTCAACCAGCACCGCCAAGCCCATTTTGGCTTGGTTGATGTCGGTCAGGGCGTGATCGAGCGCGCCAGTGGGGCAGGCTTTGACGCAGGGAATGTCCTCGCACATCTCGCACGGCTTGCTGCGCGCGACGAAGAACGGCGTGCCGGTGGCAACGGCTTGCCCCGGCGTGGCCAATTGCAAGATGTCGTAGGGACAGTCGCGCACACACAAGCCGCAGCGAATGCAGGCCGACTGAAAATCGCTCTCCGGGCCAGCACCCGGTGGACGTATTGCGCCGGGGGGCAGCGCACGTGCCTGCTGACTGAGCATCCCCAAGCCCAAGCCAATGGCACCCATGCCACAGACCATCTTCGTGGTCTCGAGCATGAACTGCCGGCGTGCAGCGGCTTTGGCTTGGGTCTGGGCTGGGGACGTAGTCATGGCAAAAATGACAAGAGCGGCGTATCAGGTCTTGACGACCTTGCAGGCGCATTTCTTGAAATCGGTCTCTTTCGAGATCGGGCAGGTGGCGTCCAGCGTCAGCTTATTGACCAAGCGGTGCTCGTCAAAAAACGGCATAAATACCAAGCCCAGCGGCGGCTTGTTGCGCCCGCGTGTCTCCACCTTGGTGCTGACTTCGCCGCGCCGCGTGGATACCTTGACGGTGTCGCCGCGCTGCAAGCCGCGTTTTTTGGCGTCTTCGGGGTGCATATACAGCCAAGCGTCGGGCATGGCGCGGTACAGCTCGGGCACGCGCCGTGTCATCGAGCCGGTGTGCCAGTGCTCTAGCACGCGGCCAGTGGACAGCCACAGGTCAAACTCGGCATCGGGCACTTCGGCGGCTGGTTGGTAGGGCAGGGCAAAAATCCACGCCTTGCCATCGGGCTTGCCATAAAACTTGATGACCTCGCCTTTTTTAACGTAGGGGTCATAGCCCTCGCGGAAGCGCCACAGCGTTTCTTTGTTGTCCACCACCGGCCAGCGCAGGCCGCGTGCCTTGTGGTAGGTGTCAAACGGCGCCAAATCGTGTGCGTGGCCCCGGCCAAATTCGGCGTATTCCTCGAACAGGCCCTTTTGCAGGTAGTAGCCCAGTTCTTTGGATTCGTCGTTTTCAAAGCCTTTTTGCAGATCGGCCAGCGGAAATTTATTGACTTGGCCGTTGGCGTACAGCACGTCGTACAAGGTTTTACCCTTGTATTCGGGAGATTTTTCAAGCAACTCAGCCGGCCAGACGTCCTCGACCTTGAAACGCTTAGAAAATTCGACGTATTGCCACAAGTCAGACTTGGCCTGGCCCGGTGCTTTGACCTGTTGGCGCCAGAACTGGGTGCGCCGCTCGGCGTTGCCAAAGGCGCCTTCTTTTTCGACCCACATGGCTGAGGGCAGGATCAAGTCGGCCGCCATGGCCGACACCGTTGGGTAGCAGTCCGACACCACGATGAAGTTGGCCGGATTGCGAAAGCCGGGCCAGATCTCGCCGTTGATGTTGGGCCCGGCCTGCATGTTGTTGGTGGTCGATGTCCAGTAGAAGTTGAGCTTGCCGTCTTTGAGTGCGCGACTTTGGGCCACCGCGTGCAGGCCAATCCAGTCGGGCACGGTGCCGGCGGGCAGCTTCCAGTTTTTCTCGGAAATTTCGCGGTGCTTGGGGTTGTTGACCACCATGTCGGCGGGCAGACGGTGCGAGAAAGTGCCCACTTCGCGCGCTGTGCCGCAAGCCGACGGTTGGCCGGTCAGCGAGAACGGGCCGTTGCCCGGCTCCGAGATTTTGCCCACCAGCAGGTGGACGTTGTAGATCATGTTGTTGGCCCAGGTGCCACGGGTGTGCTGGTTAAAGCCCATCGTCCAGTAGGAGACGACCTTGGTTTTGGGGTCGGCGTAGCACTTGGCCAGCGCTTCGAGTTTGTCCTTGGGCACGCGCGAAATTTCATGGGCTTTGTCGAGCGTGTATTCGGCGACAAATTCTTTGAATTCCTCAAAGCTCATTGGGGCCGAGGCATCAGGCGCGCCTTTGGGCTTGCCATCGGCCCCAGGGTAGCCGTTGTTGCCAGCCACCTGCTCTAGGGGGTGGTTGGGGCGCAGGCCGTAGCCGATGTCGGTGACGCCTTTGCGGAAGTTGACGTTGCGCTTGACGAATTCTTCATTCACCGCACCGCTTTGGATGATGTGGTTGCAGATGTAGTTCAGGATGGCCAAGTCCGCTTGCGGCTCGAAAATCATTTCGTTGTCGGCCAGTTCACACGAGCGGTGGGTGAAGGTGGACAACACGTGCAGTTTGACGTGCTTGGCCGTCAGGCGCCGGTCGGTGACGCGCGACCACAAAATTGGGTGCATCTCGGCCATGTTGGCGCCCCACAGCACAAACGCATCTGCGTGCTCGGCGTCGTCGTAGCAGCCCATCGGCTCGTCGATGCCAAAAGTGCGCATAAAGCCGGCTACGGCAGAGGCCATGCAGTGGCGCGCATTGGGGTCAAGGTTGTTGGAGCGAAAGCCTGCTTTGAACAACTTGACAGCGGCATAGCCTTCCCACACCGTCCACTGGCCCGAGCCGAACATACCGATGTTGCGCGGGCCGCCGGTTTTAAGCGCACCTTTGACCTTTTCTTCCATGATGTCGAAGGCTTTGTCCCACGACACCGGCGCAAATTCCCCGTTTTTGTCGAACTTGCCATCCTTCATGCGCAGCAGCGGCTGCGTCAGGCGGTCTTTGCCGTACATGATTTTGGACAGAAAGTAGCCCTTGATGCAGTTCAGCCCCTTGTTGACGGGTGCATCGGGGTCGCCTTGGGTAGCGACCACGCGGTTGTCCTTGACGCCAATCAGCACGCCGCAACCCGTGCCGCAGAAACGGCAGGCGCCTTTATCCCAGCGAATGCCGTCGTTGGAAGCGGATTGCGCTAAAGCCTGCGCACCGGGGACACTGATGCCAATGACCGTGGCAGCAGCGCTGACAGCGTGTGCCTTAATAAGGTCGCGACGGGTTAATTGCATTTCACTAGCTCCTGATCGGGATGGGATTCGGTTTGCTGAAAAATCATGGCGACGTTGAGAACGTCATTGAGCCGGGCGATGGCTTCGTATATATCGATGGCGCCATGGTCGTTCTCAGCTTCGATGGTGACGATGATTTTTCCGTCTTCAGAGGCGGCGTGCACCTCGACGCCAGGCAATTGGATCAGCTGATCGCGCAGATCGCTGTCTTGGCCGGGGCGGGCGTACACAATAGCGCTGGAGATATTCAAAATAGGACTTTCTATAAACTCTATGGAGCACATTAAAATGCTTTACGAGTTTAAAAATAAAGCGATAGATATCCACCAATAGGCATCAAAAATGCTATTTTGTAGAGGTGGTGGGATTAATTTTTATTATGTTATCTGTAGCGTTTCAAAGTGTAATGATGCTGAGGCTGTGAAGCCCGATGTTCTTTGATAAAAGTCAATCGCACACCGCAAAGGTGGTTTTTTGATGCATCTTTTGAATTTTTGCGTGCAGCGGGTGTCCTGAGACAATCGGGGCATGAGCGATACCAACGAAACCTCCCCACCCTCCTATCCACCCGACTGGCTCGCGGTGGAGTCCCTCGACCTTGATGCCCAAGGCATTGCACACCGGCCCGATGGCAAGGTGGTGTTCATTGACGGCGCGCTGCCGTTTGAGCTGGTCAGCGCCAATACCTATCGCAAAAAAAGCAATTGGGAGCTGGCCAGTTTGCTGGAGATTCACCGTGAATCGCCCCAGCGCGTGCGCCCGGGCTGTCCGCACTTTGGCTTGCACGCCGGCGCTTGTGGCGGCTGCAAGATGCAGCACTTGCACGTGGGCGCGCAGGTAGCGGTCAAGCAGCGGGTGCTAGAAGACAACCTGTGGCATTTGGGCAAAGTCAAGCCCGAGATGCTGCTGCGCCCGATTGAAGGCCCGGCCTGGGGTTATCGCTACCGGGCGCGTTTGTCGGTGCGCCATGTGATTAAAAAAGGCACGGTGCTGGTCGGCTTTCACGAGCGCAAAAGCCGCTATGTGGCCGATATGCAGGTCTGCAAAGTGCTGCCGCCGCACGTCAGCGCGCTGCTGATGCCGCTGCGCGCCTTGATTGCCTCGATGCAAGCTTGCGACACGGTGGCGCAACTGGAGCTGGCCTGTGGCGACAGCGTGACCGCGCTGGTGCTGCGCCACTTGGAGCCGCTGTCGGATGGCGATGTCGCCCTGCTGCGCGCGTTTGCTGCCACGCATGGCGTGCAGTGGTGGCTACAGTCCAAAGGCCCAGACACAGTGCGCTTATTGGACGAAGGCGGCGCGCAACTGTCGTATGCCCTGCCCGATTTTGGCATCACCATGCCGTTCAAGCCGACCGACTTTACCCAGGTCAACCCGCACATCAACCGGGTGCTGGTGTCGCGGGCGCTGCGCCTGTTGGACGTGCAAAAAACCGAGCGGGTGATTGACTGGTTTTGCGGGCTGGGCAACTTCACGCTACCGCTGGCCACCCAAGCGCGCGCAGTGCTGGGCATTGAGGGCAGTGAGGCGCTGGTGGCACGTTCGCGCGAAAATTACAAGCTAAATCAGGCTCAAAGGCAACAGGGGCAAGCGCTTGCAGCTACTGATTTTGTAGCGCGTAATTTGTTTGAGATAACGCCAGAGATGTTGGTGGCCGATGGCGCTAGCGACAAATGGCTGGTCGATCCGCCGCGCGAGGGCGCTTTTGCGCTGGTCAAGGCTTTGGCCCAACTGGTGCAGGCACAAAAAGGGATGGTTGCTGAGGACGCAGCGCCCTTGTCTGGCGCTGCCCAGGCTTGGACGCCGCCGCAGCGCATTGTGTATGTCAGCTGCAATCCGGCCACGCTGGCACGTGATGCCGAGGTGTTGGTGCATTTGGCCGGTTACCGCTGTACGGCGGCGGGTATGGTCAATATGTTTGCGCACACCGCGCACGTCGAAAGCATGGCGGTGTTTGAGCGGGCTTGATGTGCCGCCGGCGCGGGAGAACTTTAGCTGCGGTTGTCGCCAGCGTCGCTGGCTTCACTGCGCGGCGCCTTGGCGGGCTTGTCGGCCTTGCCCAGCACCGACGGAGTGCCGTCAATTTTGTTTTCCCGCATATACAAGTCCATGTCTTTCCAGCCGGCAAAAATTGCCGCTTTAGGCGCTTTGGGGTTGAGCGTGTAGCAGTCCTCAAGGCCGCGCAGCGCATGGCGACAGCCGCCGCCTACCGCTTTGGCGTCAGAGTCGCGCTGAACAACCCGTGGGTCAGGAATGACACCGGGGATGTCACAGCCGGCCAGCAACAACAGCGCAAGAGCAGCGACTAAACGGTGTGTGGTGAAGGTGGCTTTTGTGTGCATACCTTAGATTATCGGTCGTATGTGCGCTTATTGGATGTTTATCTTGCTGTATAGATAGCAAAAAGGCCCCGATGGGGCCTTTTGACAGCACGGTTGCGCTATTAGTCGCGTTCGCCGCCCATGATGCCCAGCAGGGCCAGCAGGCTTTGGAAGACGTTAAAAATGTCCAAATACAGTGCCAAGGTAGCGCTGATGTAGTTGGTTTCGCCGCCGTCCAAGATGCGCTTTAAGTCATACAACATATAGGCGCTGAAGATGCCGATGGCGGCGACAGAGATGGCCATCATGCCGGCGGTCGAGCCGACAAAGACGTTGATGACCGCCCCAACAACGATGACCATGGCACCAACAAACAGCCATTTGCCCATGCCCGAGAGGTCGCGCTTGACGACGCTAGCGACGCTGGCCATGACAAAGAATACGCCCGCCGTTCCGGCAAAGGCGGTCATGATGAGCTCGGCGCCGTTAGAAAAACCCAGCACCATGCCAATCATGCGCGACAGCATCAGGCCCATGAAGAAGGTGAATGCCAGCAGCACGGGCACGCCAGCGGCTGAGTGCTTGGTCTTTTCAATGGCGTACATAAAGCCAAAGGCGCCGCCCATAAAGACGATCAGCCCCAAGCCACCGCGCAGCGATTGGGTGATGCCGGTGGCTACGCCAATCCAGGCGCCCAGTACGGTGGGCAGCAGGCTAAGAGCCAGCAGCCAATAGGTATTGCGCAGCACTTTATGGCGCTGCTCCTGCGAAATGCCGTAGCCATAGTCCGCAGAGGAGTTGAGGGTGTTGACCCGGTTGTTCATCAAATCTCTCCTGAGTGACCTGCACAGCGCAGGCGCGATGATTCTATGTGGTGCGGCGCCCCGGCGATTGCAAGGGGGTATTGAGTTTGCTACTTTTAAGATAGCTTAAACCGCTTGCCAGTAGGGCGTTCGAGGCTAAAAACACTCTTATATAAATGGGTATTTTGTGCCGTCTTGCGCTGGTGATGGTGGGTAGAAAAAAAGAGCCTGGCTACGCGGAGTTTGTCCGTTGGCTGGCCCAAAACGACTCTGACGGACTTGTGGCAAGTCCGCTGGCCGCCCCACGATGAAACTGGTGCTTGTGTTGGGTGACTGGTGTGTATCAGCGCCTCTGCGGGCGCTTACTTGGTCAGGATGAGCTTGCCCAAGCGGGTGGCTTGCAGGCGGTAAACAGCGCCGTTGTGGGCGATGGTGACGCTTTTGTGGCCTTGCAGCAGGTCGAAACTGTCAACGGCTTGTGCGCCAGAGGACGGCTGCCGCTCGTTGGATCCGCTAGCGCTGTGGCTGCCATTGAAATAGCCGTCGTTGTGTGGATGACAGAAGGGCAAGGAGGAGGCGGTCAAGCTGGCGGACATGGAAAGGTGCGGAAGTGAGTTTTTTAAAGTTATCTAATGATAATCATTCTCAATTAAAAGTCAAGCGAAATACCGCTGTAGCGTAAAAATTTCTGCTGTGATTGCGCTAGGCGGCGCCGCCCAGCGCCAAGTTTAGGGCGCTGGCTCGGTGATAAAGCCGATTTTGCGCACGCCAGCGCGCTGCGCCGCAGCCATGGCTTGGGCTACACGCTCGTAGCGCACGGCTTTGTCGCCGTTGATGTGCAGCTCAGGTTGGGGCTCTTTGGCCGCTTCGGCTTGCAGGCGGCTCGTTAGCTCGCTGTCGTCGATGGGGGCGCCGTTCCAAAAATAATCGCCTTCAGCGGCCACGCTCAGGCGCACGGTTTCTGGGGTGATCAGCTCAGGTTGGTTGACGGCGCGGGGTAAATCGACGTTCACCGCGTGCTTCATCACCGGCACGGTGATGATGAAAATAATCAACAACACCAGCATCACATCGACCAGCGGTGTCATGTTGATCTCGTTCATCACCTCGTCGGCATCGTCTTGGGTTCCAAACGACATGGTCAGGCGCCTTTCTTCAGGGGCACCACCTTGGCTGATTCGCCGCTGCTGGAGACGCGCGCGCCGGTGACAAAGTA
>JAGNSH010000037.1 GCA_017988165.1 Giesbergeria sp.
CTGTACGGCGACATGGCCGGCGGCTTTGCGGTGATTAAAGATGTGCTCAAAACCACCGTGTACGCGCTGGCGCGCTGGCGCAACGCGCACGACCCGTATGGCAGCGGGCTCAACCCCATCCCCGAGCGCATCATCACCCGCGCCCCCAGCGCCGAGCTGCGCCCCGACCAAACCGACCAAGACAGCCTGCCGCCCTACGAGGTGCTGGACGCCATCGTCACGCGCTACCTAGAAAACAACGAGTCCATCGCCTCGCTGGTGGCCGATGGCTTTGCCGCCGCCGACGTCGAGCGCGTAACGCGGCTAATTCAAATCAACGAATACAAACGCCGCCAAGCGCCGCTGGGCCCACGCCTGAGCCGGCGCAGCTTTGGCAAAGATTGGCGTTATCCGGTGACCAACCGCTTTCGGGCCTGAACGCCTATCTTTTTTGCAATTCTCAGGAGCCTTACACCCATGAAAATGATCACCGCTGTCATCAAGCCATTCAAACTGGAAGAAGTCCGCGAGGCTTTAGCCGATTGCGGCGTTACCGGCCTCACGGTGACCGAGGTCAAAGGCTTTGGCCGGCAAAAAGGCCACACCGAGCTGTACCGGGGCGCCGAGTATGTGGTGGATTTTTTACCCAAAGTCAAAATTGAAGTGGTGGTCAAGTCGGAAGACTTGGATCGCTGCGTCGATGCCATCGTCAACGTAGCGCGCACCGGCAAAATTGGCGACGGCAAAATTTTCATCACCGCCATCGAGCGCGTGGTGCGTATCCGCACCGGCGATTTGGACGAGGCTGCTATCTAAAACCATAGCTGCAAGCGCTTGCTACATAAGGGCTAGAGGCCTGTTTTGCTCTCAATCAAGCGCGGCAGCAGTGCGTGGATGTCGGTGTCGGTGGCCATCAGCCCCATTTGCCATTCGCTCATAAAACCACTGGCGGTGCTGCTGTGCAAAAACGCCAGCATGGCGTCGTAATAGCCCGCCACATTCAGCAGGCCAATCGGCTTGTCGTGGTAGCCCAGTTGGCGCCATGTCCAGACTTCAAACAGCTCTTCAAAGGTACCAATGCCGCCGGGCAGGGCTAAAAAAGCATCGCTGCGCTGGGCCATCATGGCTTTGCGCTCGTGCATGGTTTGCACGATGTGCAGCTCATCGCAGGCGTGGCGGGCGTGCTCTTTATCGACCAGCGTTTGCGGAATCACCCCGACCACGCGCCCGCCTGCGGCTTGGGTCGCATCCGCGACGATGCCCATCAGGCCACTGCGCCCGCCGCCATAGACCAACTGGCCGCCGCGCGCGCCAATCCAGCCGCCCACCGCGCGGGCTGCATCGGCAAACAGCGGGTTTTCTCCGGCCCGCGAGCCGCAATAGACGCAAATAGAAAAACTTGGTTCAAGCATGAAAAAACCTTTGGTAAAGCGCTGCTGCCCACACCCCGGCGCACAGCAACACGGTCAATAAAACGGCGGCGCTGCCCATGTCTTTGGCCTGTTTGGACAGCAAATGCCACTCGGGCCCGATGCGGTCAACGGCCGCTTCGATGCCGCTGTTGAGCAACTCGACCACCAGCACCAGCAGCACCACACCGCCCAGCAGCGCCACCTCGACCCAGCCATCGCCCAGCCACAGCGACAGCGGCAGCAGCACCAGCGCGGCCAGCGCTTCTTGGCGAAACGCCGCCTGCCCCCAGCCAGCACGCAGGCCGTCAAACGAATAGCGCGTGGCGTGCCACAGGCGGTGCAAACCGGTGCGGCTTTTTTGCGCGTTGGGGGCTTCAGGGGTGGGCGTCATCGGCCATTATTTTTTAGTCTTTTTGGCGTGCTCAAAATGCACCAGCCGGGTGCCAGCCAGCGCATCGTGCCAAAACTGGCGCTGTGGGTGAAAGCGGCTCAAGACCGCCCACACCGCTACCCAGCCCATCAGCAGCACGGTGATTTCTGGCACCGAGAGTGAAAACGGCGCCATCGCCACCAAGGGCGGCAAAAACCACAGCCAACTCAGGGCGTAGCGCCCCAGTGCGCGCCTTTGCGTCAAGGGCCGGCCAGCGGCATCGACTACGCGGATATGCCAAGTCTTCATCGCCAAGGTTTGGCCTTTGGCCCAAAACCAAACGAAATAAATGCCAAACACGACAAACAAAAACGCTTGCAGCGCATGGCGGTTGTCCATGGCGTTGCGCGTTTGGCTCAGGGTGCCAAACAGATAACCGGCCACGAACACCACGCCAAACATCAAGATGCCCTCGTACAACCAGCAGGCCATGCGCCGTTTGAGCGCTGGGGCCTGCAAGGCGTCAAGGGGGTGGCTGGCCGACAGGGATGTAGGCAGAGAAGAAGCAGACATTCAAAAAAACCGAAAGAGGTGAAGGAGAAGGGCTAGCGCCAAGGCGCCTCAGTGCGAATACTGGGCGGCAGCATCTCCAGACATTGGCGCACTGGCGTCTGGCGGCGTGGGCGGCGGCAATGGCGGCAGCGGCGTAGGCACCGCCACGGGAATGCTGACCGGCGCGGTCTCGACGGCTAGCGGTTTGCTATCGAGCGGTGCGGAGGCGTTTGCCGGGTTGTGCGGCACGGCGCTGGCTGGCACCTGCACCAGTTTGCGCGGCGCCACCGGGTGGATGGCAGTGGCAGCGCCCATGTTGCGGTGCGTAGCGGCCGCCAGTCGGCTTTTTTCTTCCTCGCTCAAGGCTTGATAGGCCTCCCATTGGGCGCGTTTGCTATCGGCAGAGAGTTGGTTGGTGACGGCGTAGTTGAGCCGCGCTTGGCTGCGCTGCTGGGCGCTTAGGTTGGCCCATTCGGTCATGCGCGCGTGCAGCCGATGCTGCTCTTTGGCCGGCAAGCGCGGAAAATTTTTAGCTATCACCAGCCAGCGGCGCTTTTGCGGCTCGCTCAAAACCGCCCAGCGCAACGCCAAGGGTTGCAGCGCTTTTTGTTGCGCACCATCGAGCTCATCCCAGCTTGGCCCAGCACTCAGAGCCGGATTTTTTTCTGCTGGCAGCACTTGGTTGCGCGCGGCCAATGCCGCCGCCAAAGCCTGTGCCGAGGCGGCACTGCTGTGTGCCGTTCGCCCTTGCTGCCAGACGCGCACACCCCCGAAGGCCAAGGCGCCCAGCAAAGCCAACGCCAGCACAAAGGCTGGCGTTATGCGGCGAGCGTTGGGGGAAGATGCGGACATTTAGACGAAATTAGACGAATACAAATGGCTGGTGCTATTAATTGCTTTGCGTTGCGCCTATTTTAATAAACTGCACAAATCCTGGGTCGGCATAGGCTTCGGGCGGCAAATCGTCGGTCAGCAAAGCGGCATCGACCTCGGCCACTTCGAGGGTACCGTACTCATCTTGCGACACATTGAGCACCACCAAACCGGCCACCAAAGCCAGCACCGGCACCGCAGACAGCGCCGCGCGCCACCAATTGCCGCCCTCGCCACCCCACCAGCCCAAAGTGATGCGCGAGCCAATGCTGGCAGCAGCCGGCGCGGTGCGCGCGAGCAACATGGGTTTTTTGCGCTGCGCCAGCGCCTGCACGCGCGCGGCGCGCAGGCGCTCAGAAATGTCGTAGGGCAAACTGCTGGTGCCTTCGGTCAGGCGCGCAGTAACGCGGCGGGCAAAACGCTCGGCGGCAACGTCAACCGAGGGCAGGTGCGAGGTGTTGATGTTGTTCATAGTTCAATTCCTTTGGCCTTGAGTGCTTTGCTCAGGGCTTGGACAGCGCGAAAGCAGTGTGTTTTGACGCTGCCTTCAGAGCAGCCCATAGCGGCCGCTGTTTCAGCAACGTCCATCTCTTCCCAGTAACGCATTAAAAACGCCTCTCGTTGACGGCCCGGCAGCTGTTGTATCTCTATTTCAATACCGCGCAGGGTTTGAGCGCGCCGCGCCAAGTCTTCGGCGCTTTGTGCGCGCTCGCCATTGTCGGGGCCAGCCCAGGCTTCGAGCAGGTCAAATTCGCCGCCCTCGTCGCCCGATTTTTCAAAATCACTCATGTGCGAGAACAGTGCATTGTGCGTTTTTTGGCGCCGAAACCAGTCCAAGGTGCAGTTGGACAAAATGCGGTGAAACAGCATCGGCAGCTCATTGACCGGTTTGTCGCCGTAATGCTCGGACAGCTTCATCATGCTGTCTTGCACGATATCCAAGGCCGACTCTTCATTGCGCACGTGGTAAAGCGAGCGCTTAAAGGCTCGCTTTTCAACGCTAATGAGGAAATCGGAGAGTTCTTTTTCGGTAGCCAAGAGTTTTTAGGCTGAAGATGGAATGGGGCAAAGAGAGGCGCTGGATTATCGCATTGCATGAATTTTTCTCGCACAACGCCTAATTTTGCTATGCTGCGGTGCAATAATAGCGCTTGCAATTTCAAAGGCAAACGGGTCACGGTCCGGCGCAGTCATCTTCTCGCCCATGTCCTTGGCCTCAAGTTCTGAGCCAACTTCACGAGAGTTTGCGCAAGGAGCACCCAAGGTTTTTCGTTAGAGAAAATCACAAAGGTTCATCATGGAAATCAATCAGGCTGAAAACGCCTTAGCAGCGGCAGCGGCCGCAGCACAATCCCCCGCCGAATCCCAAGAGCTCATGGGAGCCGAAATTCTCGTCAAAGCCTTGCAGGCTGAAGGCGTGCAATACATCTGGGGCTATCCCGGCGGCGCAGTGCTCTACATTTACGACGCGCTCTACAAGCAAGACACCATGCAGCATGTGCTGGTGCGCCACGAACAAGCCGCCGTCCACGCCGCCGACGGCTATGCGCGTGCCACCGGCGAAGTGGGCGTGGCCTTAGTCACCTCCGGCCCGGGCGTGACCAACGCCATCACCGGCATCGCCACTGCCTACATGGACAGCATCCCGATGGTGATCATCACCGGCCAGGTGCCCACGGCGGCGATTGGCTTGGACGCCTTCCAAGAGTGCGACACCGTCGGCATCACCCGCCCCATCGTCAAGCACAACTTTCTCGTCAAAGACCCGCGCGACCTGGCCCTGACGCTGAAAAAAGCTTTCCACATTGCCCGCACTGGCCGTCCCGGCCCGGTAGTGATCGATATCCCCAAAGACGTGTCCTTCAAGAAGGCGCTTTACACCGGCTATCCCAAGACGGTCGAAATGCGCTCGTACAACCCGGTGCGCAAAGGCCACGGCGGGCAAATCCGCAAAGCGCTGCAACTGCTGCTGACCGCCAAGCGCCCGTTCATCTACACCGGCGGCGGTGTGTTGCTGGGCAATGCCACCGAAGAGCTGCGCACGCTGGTCAATATGCTGGGCTACCCCATCACCAACACGCTGATGGGCCTGGGTGCCTATCCGGCCAGTGACCGCAAATACCTCGGTATGCCCGGAATGCACGGCACCGTCGAGGCCAACAACGCCATGCAGCACTGCGACGTGCTGCTGGCCGTGGGCGCGCGTTTTGACGACCGCGTGATTGGCAACCCCAAGCACTTTGCGCAAAACGACCGCAAAATCATCCACGTCGATATCGACCCATCCAGCATCTCCAAGCGCGTCAAAGTCGACATCCCCATCGTTGGCGACGTCAAAGACGTGCTGACCGAGCTGATCGCCATGATCCGCGAGACCACCACCCGCGTCGAAGCCGGTGCCTTGGCCGCTTGGTGGGACACCATCGAGGGCTGGCGCCAGCGCGATTGCCTCAAATACGACATGGGCAGCTCCGACGTCATCAAGCCGCAATATGTGGTCGAGACGCTGTGGAATATGACCAAAGACGCTGACGCCTACGTCACCTCCGACGTCGGCCAGCACCAAATGTGGGCCGCGCAGTACTACCGCTTTGACGAGCCACGCCGCTGGATCAACTCGGGCGGCTTGGGCACCATGGGTGTCGGCGTGCCTTACGCCATGGGCATCAAGCTGGCCAAGCCCGACTCTGAAGTCTTCTGCATCACCGGCGAAGGCTCGGTGCAGATGAACATCCAAGAGCTCTCGACCTGCCTGCAATACAACACGCCGATCAAAATTTGCGCGCTCAACAACCGCTATCTGGGCATGGTGCGCCAGTGGCAAGAGATCGAATACTCGGGCCGCTACAGCCACAGCTACATGGATGCGCTGCCCAACTTCGTCAAACTGGCCGAGGCCTACGGCCACGTCGGTATGTTGATCGAGCGTCCACAAGACGTTGAGCCCGCACTGCGCGAAGCACGCAAGCTCAAAGATCGCACCGTGTTCATGGACTTCCGTACCGATCCGACCGAAAACGTCTTTCCGATGATCCAAGCGGGCAAAGGCTTGACGGAAATGCTGCTGGGCTCGGAAGACCTTTAAATTTAAGTGAAATTGGCCTCTAGCCCAATAAATACGGGCGCTAGCAGCTATCATTTAAATAGCATTTTTAACCAATTTTGACGAATCTATTGCCTGCCAAACCCGCGCATTACCGTGTGCGGGCGAGGGCAGCGAAATGAGGAATCTGGACTTATGAAACACATCATTGCTGTCTTGCTGGAAAACGAAGCCGGTGCGCTCTCGCGCGTGGTCGGCCTGTTCTCGGCCCGGGGCTACAACATCGAGTCGCTCACGGTGGCGCCGACCGAAGATCCTTCGCTGTCGCGCATGACCATCCAAACCACCGGCTCGGACGAGGTGATTGAGCAAATCACCAAG
Source organism: Giesbergeria sp. (assembly GCA_017988165.1). Classification (GTDB taxonomy): domain Bacteria; phylum Pseudomonadota; class Gammaproteobacteria; order Burkholderiales; family Burkholderiaceae_C; genus Simplicispira. The sequence continues at coordinate 6,611 of JAGNSH010000037.1, forward strand.
CACCTGAACCGCCTGATCGAAGTGGTCAAAGTGGTCGACCTGACCGAAGGTGCCTACACCGAGCGCGAGCTGATGATGGTCAAAGTGCGCGCCGTTGGCAAAGAGCGCGAAGAAATGAAGCGCATGGCCGACATCTTCCGTGGCCGCATCATCGACGTCACCGACAAGAGCTACACCATCGAGCTGACCGGCGACCAAGTCAAAAACGACGCCTTTTTGCAGGCGCTGGATCGCACCGCCATTTTGGAAACCGTGCGCACCGGCGCCAGCGGCATTGGCCGTGGCGAACGCGTGCTGCGCGTGTAAGACAATCGAGCTTTTTCGAGTCTTTTCGACCCTTTTTATCTCACCCACAACGCATACGCACTGGAGCAAAAAAATGAAAGTTTTCTACGACAAAGACTGTGACCTGAGCCTGATCAAGGGCAAGACCGTCGCCATCATCGGCTACGGCAGCCAAGGCCATGCACACGCGCAAAACCTGAACGAAAGCGGCGTCAAAGTCGTCGTCGGTCTGCGCAAGGGCGGTGCCTCGTGGGACAAAGTCGCCAAAGCCGGCCTGAATGTGCTGGAAGTCGATGAGGCCGTCAAAGCCGCCGACTTGGTCATGATGCTGTTGCCCGACGAGAACATCCCCGACGTCTACAACAACAACGTCGCCCCCAACATGAAGCCAGGCGCCACGCTGGCCTTTGCCCACGGCTTTAACGTCCACTACAACCAAGTTATCCCGCGCGCTGACTTGGACGTGGTGATGGTTGCCCCCAAGGGCCCAGGCCACACCGTGCGCTCGGAATACCTCAAAGGCGGCGGCGTGCCCACTTTGATCGCCGTGTACCAAGACAAATCGGGCAAAGCGCGTGATTTGGCCCTGTCCTACGCTGCAGCCAACGGCGGCGGCAAAGGCGGCATCATCGAAACCGACTTCAAAGAAGAAACCGAAACCGACCTGTTCGGCGAGCAAGCCGTGTTGTGCGGCGGCGCGGTCGAACTGGTGAAGATGGGCTTTGAAACCCTGACCGAAGCCGGCTACGCCCCTGAAATGGCCTACTTCGAGTGCCTGCACGAGCTCAAGTTGATTGTTGACCTGATGTACGAAGGCGGCATTGCCAACATGAACTACTCCATCTCCAACAACGCCGAGTACGGCGAGTACGTGACCGGCACCGAAGTCATCAACGAGCAGTCGCGTGCTGCCATGCGCAACGCCCTCAAGCGCATCCAAAGCGGCGAATACGCCAAGATGTTCATCCAAGAAGGCAAGACCAACTACCCGAGCATGACGGCGCGCCGGCGCATGAACGCTGACCACGCCATCGAAAAAGTCGGCGGCCAACTGCGCGCCATGATGCCTTGGATCAGCAAAAACAAGCTGGTCGACCAAACCCGCAACTGATAGCGCTGCCCTTCGCGGCAGTCGCTCTTACAAAGGCCACTTCGGTTATTTCCGGTGGCCTTTATTTTTGGCACTGCGGTTTTGCTGTGCGCGCTGGCAGCGCTGGGCAGCAGGCGCATACCGCTACACTGGCGCGGTATGTAGGAAGGCAAAATACTATGGTTTTAATAGCTGCAAGCGCTTACTGGATAAGCGCTGGAGGTCAATTTGATGCATAACGGCGACGAACCCCGTCAAGACGCGGGCGTGGTGCTGCGCAAGCGCCGCAAGGGCATCTACATCCTGCCCAACCTGTTCACGCTGGCGGCTTTGTTCGGTGGCTTTTACTCGGTGGTGATGGCGATGAATGGGCGCTTTGATCTGGCAGCGATTGGCGTGTTTTGCGCCATGGTGCTCGACAGCCTCGATGGCCGCGTCGCCCGCATGACCAATACCCAAAGCGCTTTTGGCGAGCAAATGGACTCGCTCTCTGACATGGTGTCGTTTGGGGCAGCACCAGCGCTAATCGCTTATGAATGGTCGCTCAAGGGACTGGGGCGCTGGGGCTGGATTGCCGCTTTTGTCTATTGCGCCTGTGCGGCGCTGCGCTTGGCGCGCTTTAACGTCAACACCAGCGTGGTCGATAAGCGCTATTTTCAGGGCCTGCCATCGCCCGCAGCCGCTGCTTTGGTGGCGGGCTTTATTTGGTTGATGACCGAATTGGGCGTTCACCGCGGCATGGATGCCTATTGGCTTAGCTGGCGGCAAATCACCTGGACTATGTTTGGCTTTACGCTGTATGCCGGCCTGACAATGGTGACCAATGTGCCGTTTTACAGCTTCAAAGACGTGCAAATGAAGAAAAGCGTGCCCTTTGTCGTCATCGTGCTGATTGCGCTGGGCATTGCCATCATCAACATCCACCCGCCGATTGTTTTGTTCGGCGTATTTGTGCTGTACGGACTGAGCGGTTATGCGGTGTACGCCTGGCGCAAAGCCAAGGGCCAGCACAGCAGCGTTATCAGCATCTCCACCGACGAGCCCGATGAGCGCGGCCTGCACAAATAACCACGCTGTCGCCCCCATTTCAACTGTTCCATAAAGCTGTGCTACATTGCACGACATGAAAAATTTTGCACTGGCCCTACTGCTACCCCCCTACGGGCGGAGGTATTAGGGCGCGCGCGCACTTTTTTCTTCACAGGCCCGTATGCACACTCTGCAACGGGCCTTTTTCGTTTCTGTCTCCCCCGTAATTTCCGCTACCCACCTTCATCAGGAGTAAAGACATGGCTGACCAATTGATCATTTTTGACACCACCTTGCGCGATGGCGAGCAGTCGCCCGGCGCGTCCATGACCAAAGACGAAAAATTGCGCATTGCCCGCCAATTGGAGCGCCTGAAAGTGGACGTGATCGAAGCTGGTTTTGCCGCCAGCTCCAATGGCGACTTTGATGCAGTGCAGTTAATTGCCAATTCAATCAAAGACTCGACCATTTGCTCGCTCTCGCGTGCCAACGACCGCGACATCTCGCGCGCTGCCGAAGCTTTAAAAGGAGCCAACCGCGCGCGCATCCACACCTTCATTGCCACCAGCGCGTTGCATATGGAGAAAAAACTGCGTATGTCACCCGAGCAAGTGCTGGAGCAAGCCAAGCAGTCGGTGCGCTTTGCCCGCAACCTGTGTGCGGACATCGAATTCAGCCCCGAAGACGGCTACCGCAGCGACATGGACTTTTTGTGCCGCGTCATTGAAACGGTGATTGCCGAAGGTGCCACCACCATCAACGTACCTGACACCGTTGGTTACGCCATTCCCGAGTTGTACGGCCAATTTATCAAAACACTGCGCGAGCGCGTGCCCAACAGCGACAAAGCTATCTGGTCAGTGCATTGCCATAACGACTTGGGCATGGCGGTGGCCAACTCGCTCGCCGGCGTCAAAATTGGCGGCGCGCGCCAAGTCGAATGCACCATCAACGGCTTGGGTGAACGTGCAGGCAATTGCGCCTTGGAAGAAGTCGTCATGGCGGTCAAAACGCGGCGCGATTATTTCAATTTGGACTTGAACATCGACACGCAGCACATCGTGGCTGCCAGCCGCATGGTCAGCCAAATTACTGGCTTTGTGGTGCAGCCCAACAAGGCAGTGGTCGGTGCCAATGCCTTTGCCCACGCCAGCGGCATCCACCAAGACGGCGTGCTCAAGGCGCGTGACACCTACGAAATCATGCGCGCCGAGGACGTCGGCTGGAGCGCCAACAAAATCGTGTTGGGCAAATTGAGCGGGCGCAACGCCTTCAAGCAGCGCCTGCAAGAGTTGGGCGTGAGCATGGAGAGCGAAGTCGAAACCAACGCCGCCTTTGCCCGTTTCAAAGAACTGGCCGACCGCAAAAGCGAGATTTTTGACGAAGACATCTTGGCGCTGGTCAACGATGAGAGCTTGGGCAACGTGCAAGAGCAATACAGCTTTGTCTCCTTAGCCCAGCACAGCGAAACCGGCGAGCGCCCGCACGCCTGCGTAGTGTTCACCGTCGATGGCAAAGAAGTGCGCAGCGAAGCCCAAGGCAATGGCCCGGTCGATGCGTCACTCAAAGCGATTGAAGCCCATGCCCAAAGTGGTGCCGAGATGGTGCTGTATTCGGTCAACGCCATCAGCGGTTCGACCGAAAGTCAGGGCGAAGTGACGGTGCGCTTGCAAAACAGTGGCCGCGTGGTCAATGGCGTTGGCTCCGACCCGGACATCGTCGTGGCCTCGGCCAAGGCCTATCTCCATGCCCTGAACAAATTGCACAGCAAGGCCGAGCGGGTAGCGGCGCAAGGTTAAGTGCTAATAAAAGTGTGTCTGCCGGTGCAGTGAGCAACTTATAATCTCACCTAGATTATTGAAGAGTCTCGCAAGGTGTTGATCTTGCAAGATTTTTCTAATTCGCTACACTGGCGGACAACTTTTTCGTTTGGAGTTATTTCGATGCCTCGCCCCTACCGCACTGCGCTGCGCTCGTTATTTCAGGTGTTGGGCATAGCAGCGCTAGGCATTGCCTTAGCAGCGCCCGGCGCCCACGCCGCAGAACGCAAAAAATCACCGGCTAAAAAACAACAACTCAGTGCGCCCAGTGCCAAGCGCTCCGTCGCCCGCGCCAAGCCCGCGCGCACCGCCACACTCTCCAAAAGCAAGGCCCCGTCTGCGCGCGTGGCAGTAGCGTCAAGGGCCAAACTCTCCCGCGTCAAAGCAGCCTCGGCGCGCTCGCCCGTGCGTGCAGCGTATGTGGTACCGGCCAAGCAATCGTTTGGCGAATTGGCCGGACTGCACGCCATCAGCGATCCCCTTGATCTCAAATCCAGCGTGGCGCTGATCATTGACCAAGACACCAAAGAAATTTTGCTGCGCAAAAACGACCACGCCATCTTGCCGATTGCCTCGCTGACCAAGCTGATGACGGGGCACCTGATCAGCCAAGCACGCTTGCCGATGGATGAGCTGATCACCATCACCCAAGACGATGTGGACACCGAAAAGGGCAGCCGCTCGCGCTTGATGGTCGGCACCACCCTGACCCGGCGCGAAATGCTGCATTTGGCGCTGATGTCGAGCGAAAACCGCGCCGCCAATGCGCTCGGGCGCACCTACCCGGGTGGCTTAAAAACCTTTGTGGCGCAAATGAATGGCCGCGCGCGCGCCTTGGGTATGACCGACACGCGCTACGTTGAGCCCACCGGGCTGTCTAGCAAAAACCAGTCCAGCGCACGCGATTTGGCCATTTTGGTCAACGTGGCGCACAGCGACCCGGTGCTGCGCGAGTTCTCAACCTCGCCCGGCTACGAAGTGGCCGTGGGCAAACGCACCTTGCAATACAACAACACCAACCGCTTAGTACACAGCGCCTCGTGGGACATTGGCCTGCAAAAAACCGGCTACATCTCCGAAGCCGGGCGCTGCTTGGTAATGCAAACCCAAATTGCCGGGCGCAAGCTGATCATGGTGTTTTTGGACTCCGCCGGAAAATTCAGCCGCTTGGGCGATGCCGAGCGGGTGCGCCAGTGGGTCGAGTCCACACCCGAGTTGCACTCCTCTGGCCATCTGGTGACGGCTGCGCGCGCCGGAAAAGTCTGAGCTAAGCGCGCGGGCGGGCTGTTGATGCCCGCTGATGCCTTGGCACCCCATGGCAGCACCCCACACCGGGCGTGCTGCCATTTTTTTATGCGCCACGGTGCGCAAAAAATGCGCACAAAACATAGCGCCAGATATGATGCTTTTCGCGGTGATGTCGCCGTCGATTAACTCTCTGGGGGCCTTTCTTATGTTGAAAAAATTTCTGCTCTTGCTGACTTTTCTGTATGCCGCCGTCTCGTTCGCAGCGGTCGATGCCAACCAAGCCAGCGCGGCCGAGTTGGACAGTATCAAGGGCATTGGCCCGGCTATATCCACCAAAATTTTGGACGAGCGCAAAAAAGGAAACTTCAAAGACTGGAACGACTTTATTAGCCGCGTCAATGGCTTAGGTGAAAAGAACGCTGCCAAATTCTCGGCCCAAGGCATGACCATCAACGGCAGCGCCTACAGCGGCGCCCCGGCGCCAGCGCCAGCACCCAAAGCAGAAGGCGCAGCGAAGAAATAAATCTCTCTCTCTCTGCCCTATCGCACCCACCCGCTACGGCGGGTTTTTTACGTCTAAACCACTTCTAAGCCACGTCTAGCAAGCGCAATACGCTCAGTTTTTTATAGCATTCATCACCTTGTCGCTAAAATGCGCCCCTCATGCCTTTGATTTACCTCATCCTCCTGCCGTTTCTTGCCAGCTTGGTGGCGGCGGTGCTGCCGTCGAATGCGCGCAACGCCGAGTCCACGCTGGCCGGCTTGGTGGCGCTGGGCTGCGCGGTGCAAGTGGCGCTGCTGTTTCCGCAGATTGCCGACGGCGGCGTGCTGCGCCAAGAGCTGACATGGCTGCCGGCGCTGGGGCTGAACCTGGTGGTGCGCATGGACGGCTTTGCGTGGATGTTTTGTATGTTGGTGCTGGGCATTGGCGCGCTGGTGGTGCTGTATGCGCGCTACTACATGTCGCCCGCCGACCCGGTGCCGCGTTTTTTCGCCTTCTTTTTGGCGTTTATGGGCGCCATGATGGGCGTGGTGCTCTCGGGCAACCTCTTGCAGTTGGCGTTTTTTTGGGAGCTGACCAGCCTGTTTTCGTTTTTGCTGATTGGCTACTGGCACCACCGCAAAGACGCGCGGCGCGGTGCGCGCATGGCGCTCACGGTCACCGGCAGCGGCGGGCTGTGTTTGCTGGCGGGAATGTTCGTCCTCGGCCACATCGTTGGCAGTTATGACCTAGACCATGTGCTGGCCGCCGGCCAGCAGGTGCGCGACCACGCGCTGTATTTGCCGGCGCTGGTGTTGATTTTGCTGGGCGCGCTGACCAAAAGCGCGCAGTTCCCGTTTCACTTTTGGCTGCCGCACGCCATGGCCGCGCCCACGCCGGTGTCGGCCTATTTGCACTCGGCCACCATGGTCAAAGCCGGGGTGTTTTTATTAGCGCGCCTGTGGCCGGTGCTCAGCGGCACCGAAGAATGGTTTTGGCTGGTCGGCGGCGCCGGTGCTTGCACGCTGCTGCTAGGCGGCTATGTCGCCATGTTCCAGCACGACTTGAAGGGCTTGCTGGCGTATTCGACCATTTCGCACCTCGGTTTGATTACTTTGCTGCTGGGCTTGAACAGCCCGCTGGCCGCCGTGGCCGCCGTGTTTCACATCATGAACCACGCCACGTTTAAAGCGTCGCTGTTCATGGCCGTCGGCATCGTCGACCACGAAAGCGGCACGCGCGACATTCGCCGCCTATCGGGCCTGCGCCGCATGATGCCGGTGACCGCCACGCTCGCTATGGTGGCGGCAGCGGCGATGGCCGGTGTACCGCTGCTGAACGGCTTTTTGTCCAAAGAAATGTTCTTTGCCGAAACCGTGTTTTTAGACACGCGCAACTTTTTGCAAATCGCCCTGCCGCTGCTGGCCACGGTGGCCGGTATGTTCAGCGTGGCCTATTCGCTGCGCTTTACGCTGGATGTGTTTTGCGGGCCGCCGGCGACTGATTTACCCCTGCAACCGCACGAGCCGCCGCACTGGATGCGCGTCCCGGTTGAATTGTTGGTGCTGATTTGCTTGGTGGTCGGCATCATTCCGGCGTGGACGGTGGGCGGGCCGCTGAACGCTGCCGCACTGCCAGTGGTGGGCGGCACGCTGCCCCACTTCAGCCTTGCACTGTGGCACGGCTTCAATTTGCCCTTTGCCATGAGCGTGGCCGCCATGCTGGGCGGCATCACTTTGTATTTATTACTGCGCTGGCAGCGCACGCGCGGCCAGATGCAGTCGGCACCACTGGTCAGCTATTTCAGCGGCCAGCGGGCGTTTGAAGTGGCGCTGACACAACTGTCGCAACTGGGCCGCCATGGCCGGCGGCTGCTGGGTACGCAGCGCTTGCAATGGCAAATGCTGTGGCTGGTCTGCGCCAGCATTGCTGCGGCCACCATGCCACTGTGGGTGCGCGGCCTGCATATTGGCAACCGCACTGCGCTGCCAATGTCGTGGGGCTTTGTGCTTCTGTGGGCGATTGGCATGGTCTGCGCGGTGGCGGCGGCGTGGCAAGCCAAATACCACCGCTTGGCAGCATTAGCGCTGATGGGCGGCGCGGGTTTGGTGACTTGCGTGACCTTTTTATGGTTCTCGGCCCCCGACTTGGCGTTGACGCAATTGGTGGTCGAAATCGTCACCACCGTGTTGATTTTGCTGGGCCTGCGCTGGCTGCCCAAGCGCCAAGAAGATATGCGCAGCAGCTGGGCCGCCGTGCAAAAGCGCAGCACCAAGCTGCGCCGGCTGCGCGATTTGCTGCTGGCGCTCATCACCGGCGGCGGTATGGCGCTCTTGTCGTTTGCCATGTTGAGCCGGCCGTTTGCCGAAAGCACCTCGACCTTCTTCCTCGAAAACGCCCTCAGCGGCGGCGGTGGCAGCAACGTGGTCAACGTCATGCTGGTGGACTTTCGCGGCTTTGACACCTTTGGCGAAATCGTCGTCCTTGGCATCGTCGCACTGACGGTATATGCGCTGCTACGGCGCTTTCGCCCCGCGCCTGAAATCATGGATTTGCCCGAGCAACAGCGCG
>JAGNSH010000153.1:0-2569 GCA_017988165.1 Giesbergeria sp.
GTACTTGGAACGGCTCGAATTTGAGCTGACCACCATTTTGAAGATGGGCTTTCCGGGCTACTTTTTGATCGTCGGCGACTTTATTCAGTGGGCCAAAAACAATGGCTGCCCGGTCGGGCCGGGCCGGGGTTCTGGCGCCGGCTCGCTGGTGGCGTACGCGCTAAAAATCACCGACCTTGACCCACTGGAGTACAAGCTGCTGTTTGAGCGCTTTTTGAACCCCGAGCGGGTGTCGATGCCCGACTTTGACATCGATTTTTGCCAGTCCAACCGTGACCGGGTGATTGAGTACGTCAAAGACAAATACGGCAAAAACGCCGTCAGCCAGATTGCCACCTTTGGCACGATGGCGGCGCGGGCGGCGATTCGGGACGTGGGCCGGGTGCTGGACATGGGCTACAACTTTTGCGACGGCATCAGCAAGCTGATTCCCAACAAACCCGGCCAGCACATCACCATTGCTGGAGCGATTGAGGTTGAGCCACTGCTGGCCGAGCGGCTAGAAAAAGAAGACGAGGTCAAAACCCTGCTGGCGCTGGCACAAAAGCTCGAAGGCTTGACGCGCAACATCGGTATGCACGCCGGTGGTGTGTTGATTGCGCCGGGCAAGCTGACCGATTTTTGCCCGCTGTACCAGCAACCGGGCAGCGAATCGGCGGTCAGCCAGTACGACAAAGACGACGTGGAAGCCATCGGCTTGGTCAAGTTCGACTTTTTGGGCTTGGCGACGCTGACCATTTTGGAGATTGCGCGCCAGTTCATCATCCAGCGCCATCCAGAAGAAAAAAACTTTGCGTTTGAAAACATTGCGCTGAACGACACCAAAACCTACCAGCTGTTTTCTGACGGCAAGACCGAAGCGGTGTTCCAGTTTGAAAGCCGAGGGATGCAGGGGATGCTGAAAGAAGCACGCCCCTCGCGCCTAGAGGATTTGATTGCGCTGAACGCGCTGTACCGCCCCGGCCCAATGGATTTGATTCCGAGCTTTGTCAACCGCAAACACGGCAAAGAAGAGGTCGAATACCCGCACCCGCTGGTGGCCGAGATGCTGTCCGAGACCTACGGCATCATGGTCTACCAAGAGCAGGTGATGCAGACGGCGCAAATTTTGGGCGGCTATTCGCTCGGCGGTGCCGATATGCTGCGCCGCGCCATGGGCAAGAAAAAAGCCGAGGAAATGGCCGAGCACCGCAGTATTTTTCGCGATGGCGCGGCCAAAAATGGCCTGTCGACCGAAAAGGCCGATGAGGTTTTTGACCTGATGGAGAAGTTTGCAGGCTATGGCTTTAACAAGTCGCACGCTGCCGCTTACTCGCTGCTGGCGTACCACACCGGTTGGCTGAAGGTACATTTCACGGCAGAATTTTTTTGCGCCAACATGACGGTTGAAATGGACGACACCGACAAGCTCAAGGTGCTCTTAGAAGACGCCAAAAAGAACTTTGCCATCAGTTTTGAGGCGCCGGACGTCAACAGCGGCAACTACCGTTTTGAGCCGATCACTGACAAAAGCATTCGCTATGGCCTAGGCGCTGTCAAAGGCACCGGTCAAGCCGCGATTGAAGCCATTGTGGCCGCCCGCGAAGGGCGCGGTGATGGCCCGCAAGGCAGCACCCAAGGGCCGTTTAAAAGCCTGTTTGACTTTTGTCTGCGCGTCGAGCGCAACAAAATCAACAAGCGCACCGTCGATGCACTGATCAAGGCCGGCGCGTTTGACTCGGTTCACGCCAACCGCGCTGCGCTGGCAGCATCGATTGACCGGGCGTTTGAGTTTTCTGCCGCCGCGCTGGCCAACGTCAACCAAGGCGGGCTGTTTGACCTGATGGGCGACGACGCCCAAGGCTCCAGTAGCCAAGAGCCTGAGTTGGCCGATGTGCCGCCGTGGGGCGTCAAAGAGCGCCTGACCTTTGAGAAGCCAGCGCTGGGCTTTTATTTATCGGGCCACCTGTTTGACGAGGTGGCGCGCGAAGTGGGCCGCTTTGTGCGCACGCGCATCAGCGACTTGACCGACAGCCGCGAAACGCAGACCGTCGCTGGCATCGTCAGCGGCTTTCGGGTGGTGAACGGGATGCGCGGCAAGCAGGGCATTTTTATGCTGGACGATACCTCGGCGCAGGTCGAAGCCTCGGCCAGCGAGGCGGTTATCAACACCTACCGCGAACTGCTGCAAGAAGACGAGTTGGTGATTGTTGCTGGGCGCTTGCAGCCTGGGCGCAATGGTTTTGAGGCGCGCTTTATCGTCCAACAGGTGTGGGATTTGCCGACAGCACGCAGCCGTTTTGGCAAATATTTGTATTTGGCGGTGGGCGATAAAACCCCTGATGTTGCCCGTCTGCTTAATGAACACCCGTGTCGGCGTGAGACCAGTGCGCAGGGCGAGGTGCAACTGCACGGCCTCAAGGTGCGCTTGGGGGTGCGCTGTCCGGGGCCAGCGGGCGTAGTGGCGGCGGAGTTGCAATTGGGCGAAGCGCACCGCACTTACCCCAGCGATGCCGCGCTACAGGCGTGGAGCGTGCAGGCCGGTGATGGTTTGGCGACCATCGTTTATGACTAATGTTTGCGACCAATG
>JAGNSH010000153.1:2669-5034 GCA_017988165.1 Giesbergeria sp.
AATGTTTGCGACCAATGGCTGCTGGGCGCCTCTCCAGCGTGAGGCGCTGTGCATGGCTAGAATGAATTTCATGGCAACCAAACCACCTTCCTCTCCCCGCGTGCCCGTTGTGCAGCGGCCCTCGCCGCACGGCGACGTTTCGGCTGTGCTGGAAAGGCGCACCGAAAAAGCCAAGCCGCCGCAGATGTACCGGGTGCTGATGCTCAACGACGACTTCACTCCGATGGAGTTTGTGGTGGTCGTGTTGCAAGAATTTTTTAACAAAGACCGTGAAGCGGCAACGCAAATCATGCTCAAGATCCATTTGGACGGCAAAGGCGTGTGCGGCGTGTATTCACGCGACATTGCCGCCACCAAAGTAGACCAAGTGCTCGATGCGGCCCACAAGGCCGGCCATCCACTGCAATGTATTAGCGAGCCGGTTGAATAAACCGCTCAGTGCCCCGAAATACTGCCATCCCTTCTCACGCAAGCACCAAGGAGTTCACATGATTGCCCAAGAACTGGAAGTAAGCTTGCACATGGCCTTTGTAGAGGCCCGCCAGCAGCGCCACGAATTTATTACCGTGGAGCACCTGCTGCTTGCACTGCTGGACAACCCAAGCGCCGCCGAAGTGCTGCGCGCTTGCTCTGCCAATATTGATGATTTGCGCTCGTCGCTGGCCAACTTCATCAAAGACAACACCCCGCAGGTTGCTGGCGTCGACGAGGTCGATACGCAGCCGACGCTGGGTTTTCAGCGCGTGATTCAGCGCGCCATCATGCATGTGCAGTCCACCGGCAACGGCAAAAAAGAAGTCAACGGCGCCAATGTGCTGGTGGCGATTTTTGGCGAGAAAGACTCGCACGCCGTGTACTACTTGCACCAGCAGGGCGTCACGCGCCTGGACGTGGTCAACTTTATTGCCCACGGCATCAAAAAAGGCGAGCCGCCCGAGCCAGCCAAAGGCGCTGAAGGCAGCGCTGAAGGCGAAGAAGGCGCAGCCGCCAGCGAAAAAAGCGAAAAAGCCTCGCCGCTGGAGCAGTTCACGCAAAACCTCAACCAGCTGGCCAAAGACGGCAAAATTGATCCGCTGATTGGCCGCTATTTCGAGGTCGAGCGCACCATCCAAATTTTGTGCCGTCGGCGCAAAAACAACCCGCTGCTGGTCGGCGAGGCCGGTGTCGGCAAAACGGCGATTGCCGAGGGCTTGGCCTGGCGCATCACCCAAGGCGATGTGCCCGAAATTTTGGCCGAGGCGGTGGTGTATTCGCTCGACATGGGCGCGCTGCTGGCGGGCACCAAGTACCGGGGCGATTTTGAGCAACGCTTGAAAGGCGTGCTCAAGTCGCTCAAAGACAAGCCCAACGCCATCCTGTTTATCGACGAAATCCACACGCTGATTGGCGCTGGCGCTGCGTCGGGCGGCACCATGGACGCGTCCAATCTGCTGAAACCCGCGCTGTCGAACGGCACGCTGAAATGCATTGGCGCCACCACTTTCACCGAGTACCGTGGCATCTTTGAAAAAGACGCAGCCCTGTCGCGGCGCTTTCAAAAAGTGGATGTGGTTGAACCCACGGTGCAAGAGACGGTGGACATTCTCAAAGGCCTGAAGTCGCGCTTTGAAGAGCACCACAGCGTCAAGTATTCGGCCTCCGCGCTGCAAGCGGCGGCCGAGTTGAGCGCCAAGTACATCAACGACCGCCATTTGCCCGACAAGGCGATTGACGTCATCGACGAAGCTGGTGCTGCCCAGCGCATCCTGGTCGCCAGCAAGCGCAAAAAGACCATCGGCAAGACCGAGATTGAAGAAATCGTCGCCAAAATTGCCCGCATTCCCCCGGCCAACGTCTCCAACGACGACCGGGGCAAGCTGCAGGTGCTCGAGCGCGACCTGAAAAGCGTGGTGTTTGGCCAAGACAAAGCACTCGAAGTGCTGGCCTCTGCCGTCAAGATGGCGCGCTCGGGCTTGGGCAAGCCGGACAAGCCGATTGGCTCGTTCCTGTTCAGCGGCCCCACCGGTGTCGGCAAAACCGAAGCGGCCAAGCAGTTGGCCTACATCTTGGGCATTGAGCTGATTCGCTTTGATATGTCCGAGTACATGGAGCGCCATGCCGTCAGCCGCATGATTGGCGCGCCGCCGGGCTACGTCGGTTTTGACCAAGGTGGCCTGCTGACCGAGGCCATCACCAAAAAGCCGCACGCGGTGCTGCTGCTGGACGAAATCGAAAAGGCGCACCCGGACATCTTCAACGTGCTGTTGCAGGTGATGGACCACGGCACGCTGACCGACAACAACGGGCGCAAGGCCGACTTCCGCAACGTCATCATCATCATGACGACCAACGCGGGCGCCGAGACCATGAACAAGGCGACCATCGG
>JAGNSH010000038.1:0-10507 GCA_017988165.1 Giesbergeria sp.
GCAAAGTCGGCATCGCCCGAGGCGATGGCAAACAGGCGCACGCCTTGCTGAAAATGCAGCGCCACCGCATCGGCAATCAGGGCGGCATCGGTGGTGTTTTTGTCTAACGCCAAATTGGGGAAGGTGCGTGCGCCCAGACTGCGCCACACCGCCGCCAGCGACTGCAAGCGTGTGGGTGCGCCATAAGCGCGGCAAACGCTCACTCGGCCCGCGCGCGCCTGCACCTGCGCCCAAGCCGATTCCAGCGCCAGCGCATCTGAAAAATTGTCGGCATCGACCAAAAATGCCGCCTGCTGCCCGCCCAATGCGGCGGCGCTGGACACCGACACCACGGTTAACCAGCGATCAAGCGCCACGCCAGCGCCTCACCCGCACGCAGGGGTTTGAGTTCGGCTTCGCCAAAGGCAAAGCTGTCGGGTGGTGTCCAGCTTTCGCGTTGCAGGGTGATGGTGTCGGCGTTGCGCGCCAGGCCGTAAAAGTCGGCGCCGTAGAAGCTGGCAAAGCCTTCCAATTTGTCTAGCGCGCCAGCGTTATCGAAGGCTTCGGCGTACAGCTCGATGGCGGCGTGGGCGGTGTAGCAGCCGGCGCAGCCGCTGGCGTGCTCTTTCAGGTGCGCGGCGTGCGGCGCGCTGTCGGTGCCCAAAAAGAATTTGGGCGATCCGCTGGTGGCAGCTTGCACCAACGCTAGGCGGTGCTTTTCGCGCTTGAGCACCGGCAGGCAGTAGTAGTGCGGGCGGATACCGCCGGTGAAGAGGGCGTTGCGGTTGTACAGCAGGTGGTGCGCCGTCAGCGTGGCGGCAGTGAAGCGGTCGGCGCTGGCGACGTATTGCGCAGCTTCTTCGGTGGTGATGTGCTCGAAGACGATTTTCAGCTCCGGAAAATCGCGGCGCAGCGGTATCAGCTGCGTGTCGATAAACACCGCTTCGCGGTCAAACAGGTCGATGTCGGGCGAGGTGACTTCGCCGTGGACTAGCAGTGGCATCCCGGCGCGCTGCAGGGCTTCGAGTGTCGGGTAAATGTTGCGCAGGTCGGTCACGCCCGCGTCGCTGTTGGTGGTGGCGCCAGCCGGGTAGAGCTTGGCCGCCACCACGCCAGCGGCCTGGGCGCGGGCAATTTCCTCGGGTGGCAGCTTGTCGGTGAGGTACAGCGTCATCAACGGCTCAAAAGCCATGCCAGCGGGCACGGCGGCCAGGATGCGCTCTTTGTAGGCCAGTGCCTGCGCGGCGGTGGTCACCGGTGGGCGCAGGTTGGGCATGATGATGGCCCGGCCAAACTGCGCCGCCGTGTGCGGCACGACGGTGTGCAGGGCATCGCCATCGCGCACGTGCAGGTGCCAGTCGTCGGGGCGGGTCAGGGTCAGGGTGTCAATGCGGGAGGTGGTGAGTGTGGTGGGGGTGTTTGATGCGGTCATGGGGGAGGATTCTCCCACCCACCGGCAAGCTATTAAAATGGTAGCTTGCACCGCATACCCCATAAGGGCTAGAGGCCTAAAAGGCTATAACTTTGGCGCTCTTTAGTGCGGTGTTTAGGTGTTTACTGCGGATCAATGCCCACCACATCCAGCGCTTCGCGCAGCGAGTCCAACGCGTCGCGGACTAAGAAGGTTTGCGCATCATCGGCCACGCACTGGCGAATGGCGTCGTGGCTGACGGTTTTGATGAACTGCGCCAGTGCTTGGGCGTTTTCT
The DNA here is from genome assembly GCA_017988165.1 of Giesbergeria sp. Classification (GTDB taxonomy): domain Bacteria; phylum Pseudomonadota; class Gammaproteobacteria; order Burkholderiales; family Burkholderiaceae_C; genus Simplicispira. Next base: position 1,688 of record JAGNSH010000038.1, read on the forward strand.
TGGGTCAGGTCAGCGGTGATGAGGACGGGGGTTTTCATGGGAAATTTTCTCAAAGGGAGGCTTCGATCGAGCCTAGGTGACGCACACGGTGTGCGCCGCTGCATATTAGTCCACGCGCCCTGCCATGCACTGCTTGGCGCTGGCGGCTGGCTCAAGGATAAAAAGCCAGCACCCGGTAGCCGGCAATGGGCGCACCCTCCAGCGCCAATTCGACTTGCAAGTTGCCGATCCAGTCGCCGTGCGCGGCCAAGGTGCGCGGCGCTGACAGGTCTTTGCGCGTAAACACCCGGCGCAACACGGTTTTTTCTTGTGCATCGGTAAGGGTCAATTCGATAGCCGGAATTTCCAACACGTTGCCGGAGGTGTTTTTCAGTGCGATGGCAAATTGGTAGGTCTCGCCCTGCACTTTATTAAATGAAGAGCTGTCAATCACCACCGAAGAAATATGCCGATACGGTGCCACTTTGCATTGCAACGGCGCGCACAAGCCCTGCAAAAAGGGGCGCCACTGCGGATAGGCGGCGGCCAAATAATTGCGCTGGTGCAGCGCCACTTGCAAGGCCAGTAGTACCAGCAGCAGCGCGCTGAGCAGTCCCAGCGCCACACGCACCTCCCACTGGCGCCAAAAGGCTTGGCGGCGCGCGGATCGGACAAACGACGGCTCCAAGGCGCTGACGCTGGTGTCGGTCGGAAACAGCAGCGGCGCGGCCAGCGCGTCAGGCGGCTCTGGCGGCGGTGCTGGCTCTGGCGGCGGTAGTAGCGGCTCAGGTGGCTCAGGTGGTTCAGGCGGCGCATAGGCGGCGGCGTGCAGCACCGGCTCGATGCGCTCATCGCTGGGCGGCAGCACCAATTGGTCTACCCAATCAGGGGGCTGCGATGGCTCACCGCTGCGCTCTTCGTCCATCGCTAGGCTGCTGTCTAGCGCCGGCGCCGGCAGTTGTTCGATAGGCTCAGGTGGCTCTGGCTCTGGCTCTGGCTCTGGCTCTGGCTCGGGTTCGGCGGGCGCTGCAATCGGCTCGACCACAACGTCTTCAAACGGCGCCGAAAAATCAGCCGGCGCTTCTTCAAACAACACCGCTAAATCATGCGGCGCCTCTTCAAACGCGGCAGCAAAATCTGGCTCTGGCTCTGGCTCTGGCTCTGGCTCTGGCTCTGGCTCTGGCTCTGGCGGACTGGGCGGGGCGATCAGAAACGCTGGCACTAGCGCATCGGGCACCTCCAGCACCGGCGTGGCTGGGGGGTGCGGTAGATCGCTGTCTGGCGCAGCTTGGCTGTGCGGCTGGGCTTGACTGCCCGGCGCCAGCAGCAGATCCGGCAACAAATCCGGCAACAGCTCGGGTTCTGGCAGCGCTTGCAAGTGCGCCGTAGCGTCAAAAATTTCTTGGCACTGGCCGCAGCGCACCCAGCCATCGGAGATGCGCAGTTGATCGGGCACCACCTTAAACAAGGTGGCGCAAGACGGGCAGCGGGTGTTCTGACTCATGGGCGAAGAATTGTAGAAGCGCTCGGCGCGGGGCCGGCGCCAGCAGCGTTAACGCGCGCCTGTCATCAAAATCCAGCCGTCTTCGGTGTCGGCCACCGTCAGCGCCAGATAGGGGGCGTAAGCGTCTTTCAGCTCTTGCGCTTGGCGCTCCAAAATGCCTGCCAGCACCAGCTGGCCGCCATCGGCCACGTAGCTGTGCAACAGCGGGGCCAACACCTTCAGCGGTGTCGCCAAAATATTGGCCAGCACGGTCTGGTACAGGCCACCGGCCTTGTCGGGCAGGCCAGCCTTCAACTGCACTGCGTTGGCATCGGCGTTGTATTGGGTCGATTCGACCGCTGCGGTGTCAATGTCGACCGCGTCAATGTCGCTAGCGCCAAACTTGGCCGCGCCAATCGCCAAAATGCCCGAGCCGCAGCCATAGTCCAACACCCGGCCCAGCCCGGGCGCCGCCGCTTGGCGGGCAATCCAGCGCAAACACATCCTGGTCGTCGGGTGCGTGCCGGTGCCAAATGCCAAACCCGGGTCGAGGCGAATCACCCGCGTCGCCTGCGCGGGCAGCTCGTGCCAGGTCGGCACAATCCAAAACTCGGGGGTGATCTCTACCGGCGTAAATTGCGATTGCGTCAGCCGCACCCAGTCTTGATCGGGCACGGCGGCTACGCCCAGCACTTGGCAGCCGGCAAAAAAGTCTTGCGCCGACAGCAAATCAAGCGCCTCTTGCGCCTGTGCTTGTTGGGCAAACAGCGCCAGCACGCGGCTGCGCTGCCAGCCATCTTTAGGCGGGGGCATTCCCGGCTCGCCAAACAGTGCTTGCTCGGCGTCGGTTTGCGCGTCAGCGTCTTCGACCGAGACACTCAGCGCGTCCAGCGCGTCCAGCGCGTCGCTCAGGGTTTCGACCCGGTCTTCGGGGCACATCAGGCTCAGTTCATACATGGCGTTGCGCCTTATTCACAGACAAAAGAGAGAACAAAAAAAGCACAAAAAAGAGCACAAAACTGCCAATAAACAAAGCGGGCCCGCACCCGCATGGGGCGTGGGCCCGTGTTCTGGGGCAGTCAGGGGCCAATCAGCGCTGGCGCTGCGACAGCCACTCTTCCAAATAATGGATGTTGGTGCCGCCGTCCATAAATTTGGCATCCACCATCAGCTCGCGGTGCAGTGGCACGTTGCTGTTGATGCCTTCAATCACGGTTTCTGACAGCGCCGTGCGCATACGCGCCAGTGCTTGCTCGCGTGTATCGCCGTGAACAATGATTTTGCCAATCATCGAGTCGTAGTTGGGCGGCACATAGTAGTTGGTGTAGATGTGCGAATCGACCCGCACGCCTGGCCCACCGGGCGCGTGCCACGTGGTGATGCGCCCCGGCGAGGGCGTAAATTTGTACGGGTCTTCGGCGTTGATACGGCACTCAATCGCGTGGCCGCGAATTTGAATTTGGCGCTGTGTAAACGGCAGCTTCTCGCCGGCGGCCACCATGATTTGCGTGCGCACGACGTCCACGCCCGTAATCATCTCCGTCACCGGGTGCTCGACCTGCACGCGGGTGTTCATCTCAATAAAGTAGAACTCGCCGTTTTCGTACAAAAACTCAAACGTGCCAGCGCCGCGATAGCCAATTTTTTTGCAGGCCGTCACGCAGCGGTCGCCAATGCGGTCGATAAGTTTGCGCGGAATGCCCGGCGCAGGTGCTTCTTCAATCACCTTTTGGTGGCGCCGCTGCATCGAGCAATCGCGCTCGCCCAAATACACCACGTTGCGGTGCTTGTCGGCAATGATTTGAATCTCGATATGGCGTGGGTTCTGCAAGAACTTTTCCATATACACCGCCGGATTGCCAAACGCTGCACCAGCCTCGGCCTTGGTCATTTGCACGGCGTTGATGAGCGCCGCCTCGGTGTGGACCACGCGCATACCGCGTCCGCCACCGCCACCAGCGGCTTTGATGATGACTGGGTAGCCCACCGCCTTGGCCAAGCGGCGAATTTGCGCCGGGTCGTCCGGCAGCTCGCCCTCAGAGCCGGGCACGCAGGGCACGCCAGCTTTAATCATCGTTTGCTTAGCGGTGACTTTGTCGCCCATCATGCGGATGTTCTCGGGCGTGGGGCCGATGAACTGGAAACCGCTTTTTTCGACCCGCTCGGCAAAATCGGCGTTTTCGCTCAAAAAGCCGTAACCGGGGTGAATCGCCTCGGCATCGGTCACTTCGGCGGCCGAAATGATGGCGGGCATATTCAAGTACGACAGCGGTGAGGGCGCCGGGCCAATGCACACCGCCTCTTCGGCCAGCTTGACGTATTTGGCGTCTCGGTCGGCCTCGGAATAGACCATCACCGCTTTGACACCCAACTCATGGCAAGCGCGCTGAATGCGCAGCGCAATCTCGCCTCGGTTAGCTACCAGTATTTTTTTGAACATGGGCGCCTTACTCGATAACGAACAACGGCTGTCCATACTCCACTGCCTGGCCGTTTTCGCCCAGGATGCGGCTGATGGTGCCCGACTTGTCGGCCTCAATTTCGTTGAGAATTTTCATCGCCTCAATGATGCAGATGGTCTCGCCCTCTTTGACCACGCTGCCGACTTCGACAAACGCCTTGGCACCGGGGCTGGACGCGCGGTAGAAGGTGCCGACCATCGGCGACTTGACGGTATGGCCCGTCGGCTGGACTGGTGCGGGCAGCTCGGCTACGGCAGCGGCCACGGGTGCCGCAGCCGGGGCGGCGGCAGCAGGCGCTGCGCCAGCGTACTGGTGTACGACGGTGGCGCCACTTTTGACGATGCGCACTTTGCCCTCGGCCTCGGTGATTTCGAGCTCGGAGACGTTTGACTCGGAGACGAGGTCAATGAGGGTTTTAAGTTTTCGCAAATCCATGGGGACTCCAACACTAAGAATCTGAAGAGGGCGCAAATTTACTCTAATTTAGCGCTACTTGCGCTTTTGTAGCCTATTTTCATTTAACGCCCGGCAAATCGCGCCAGCGCTCTAGGTCTGGCGCCTTGATTTGGCCTATTTTACGGTGCAGCACCCGGCCATCGCGCCCCAAAACGACGGTAAACGGCAGACCGCCGCTCAGGTTGCCCAAGCGCCGAGCCAAGTCGCTACCGCCTTGCTGGGCGATGCCCACCGGGAAACGCACCGGCGTGCGCGCCAAAAAACTGCGCACCGCCGTGGCTTTATCCACCGCTAAGCCAACCACTTGCCAACCTTTGGCGCTGTTTTCTTGAAAGAACGCGTCCAGCAGCGGCAACTCAGCAATACACGGCGGGCACCACGTGGCCCAAAAGTTCACCAACAGCGGCTGGCCGTGAAACGATTGCATCACCAATGGCGCGCCGTCTGGCGTCTCAAAGCTTTGCTGCCACAGCGCTTGCTCGATGCCGGCAGCCCCATCACCCGCAGCAGCCCCCGCCGCAGCGCCCGCCTGAAATTTCCACCACGCTGCACCAACGCCCGCAGCGCCAGCGGCCCCGGCCAGCAAGGCATACAAAGCGCGCCGACGCGGCGCGGGGGATGAAGGCGGCGAAGGCGGCGAAGGTGCGGCAGAAGGTTGGTTCACGGCTCAAATTCCTATCCATTTTGCAAAAGTTGGCGCAGCGCGGCGGCATCACCGCGCGGCGTGCGGCCACGCGCATCGGCGCGCAAGGCGCCGCGCAAATCATCCAAGTCATAAATCAGCAAATGCACGCCGACGATCAAGTCCAGCTCGGGGCAAGGGCTGCCCAGACTGAGCGCTTCGACCGGCTGGCCGTGCAAACCAGTCACAGTTTGCACTTCATAGTCCACACCCTTATCAATCAACGCTATCTCGGCCGATTTGCTGTCATCGCAAAACAACTGCAAGTAAACATCCGTCAGGCGCGTCGCCGTGCCGCGCCACACTGCCCCGCCGACATACGGGCGAAACTGCGCCAGCCGCTCCATCCACAACAGCGCCAAGCGGCGCAGCGCCTGCAACTCCAGCGGCTGGGTGTCGGCGCAAAACAGCGCCAAATGCTCGCGCACCGCGTCTTCGACCTGCTCGTTGCTTGGCAGTGCGGTGCGCGCTGGCAGGCCCAGCTGCTTGAGGGCGCGGCGCTTGGCCGGGCCGTATTCCAAGCCCTCGTCCACCACCAGAGCGGCGGCGGCTTGGGCAATTTCAGTGTCTATCGATGGGTACATGGCAATTCTCTTGAGCCGCCATTGTGGCCCGAACGCGCGCCCTCCACGAGCAACACATAAAGCTACTTTTTTAATAGCTATAAGCGCAAGTAGATAAAGGGCTAGAGGCCGATTTGACCAAATATCTTAGAATTTGGCCATGCACATACACATTTTGGGAATTTGCGGCACTTTCATGGGCGGCTTGGCCGCTTTGGCGCGCGAGGCGGGGCATAAAGTCACCGGCTGCGACGCCGGTGTTTATCCGCCCATGAGCGAGCAGCTGCGCGCCTTGGGCATTGATTTAATTGCGGGCTTTGGCGCCGAGCAACTGGCGCTGCAGCCGGATATGTTTGTCATTGGCAACGTCGTCAGCCGGGCACGTTTGCCTGATGGCAGCGCCAAATTTGCGCTAATGGACGCAATTTTGGACGCTGGCCTGCCCTACACCAGCGGGCCGCAGTGGCTGGCCGAGCACGTTTTGCAAGGCCGCCATGTGCTGGCCGTGGCCGGTACGCACGGCAAAACCACCACCACCTCGATGCTGGCGTGGATTTTGGAGTGCGCCGGGCGGCAACCGGGCTTTTTGGTGGGTGGCGTGCCGCTCAACTTTGGCGTCTCGGCGCGGCTGGGGGCGGCCACGCAGTCCAGCGCGCCACTGTTTGTCATCGAGGCCGATGAGTACGACACGGCGTTTTTTGACAAGCGCAGCAAGTTCGTCCATTACCGCCCGCGCACCGCCGTGCTAAACAACCTAGAGTTCGATCACGCCGACATCTTTGACGATTTGGCGGCTATCGAGCGCCAATTTCACCATTTGGTGCGCACCGTGGCGCCATCGGGCTGCGTGGTGTTCAACGGCTTGGAAGAGAGTTTGGCGCGGGTACTGCACGAGGGCTGCTGGAGCCAGCAGCGCAGCTTCGGCGCGGCGGTCAGCGACTTTTCGGCTCAGGGCGAGCCGCAGGCGTTTGACGTGTTACAGCGCGGCGCGGTGGTGGCGCGGGTGCAATGGGCGTTGACGGGCGTACACAACCAACTCAACGCGCTGGCCGCCATAGCCGCTGCGGACCATGTCGGCGTGGCGCCTGCGCAAGCGGCAGCGGCGCTGGCGACCTTTCAAAACGTGCGCCGGCGCATGGAGCTGCGCGGCAGTGTGCGCGGCATCGCCGTGTACGACGACTTTGCCCACCACCCCACCGCCATTCGCACCACGCTGGACGGCCTGCGCCGCAGCGTTGGCCCCCAAACGCGCCTGCTGGCAGTGTTTGAGCCGCGCAGCAACACCATGAAGCTGGGCGCCATGAAGGCGCAGTTGCCGTGGGCGCTCGAAGCGGCCGACTTGGCCTTTTGCCACACCGCCGGGCTGGACTGGGATGCGGGCGCTGCGCTGGCACCGCTGGGCGTCGGCGCAGGCCAACGCGCGCAAACCGCCGACAACATCGCGCAACTGCTGGCCCAAGTGGTGCAAGCGGCGCAGCCGGGCGACCAAATTGTCTGCATGAGCAACGGCTCTTTTGGCGGCATCCACCAGCAGCTGCTGCAAGCGTTGGCGGCAGAATAAAAAAAACGGCGGGATTTGCATCCCACCGTTTTTATTTTTACTTTAATTTTGATAGCTAACAGCGCTTACCCAGTAAGGGCTAGAGCCGTTTTTGGCTATTAATAAGTAATCGTCATCGAATCTAAATTGATCCGCACCACCGGCTTGCCCAGCGCGGCTTTGGCGGCACGGGCAAAGGTCATCGACCACTCGGGGTCGGCCAGCAAGCGCTTGCCACCGGCTTGGGCCACGGTCAACACTTTGTCGGCCGACAGCACTTTGCCGCTGGCGCGCAGGGGCTCGCACTCCAAGCTGATGAACTGGTCTTCCAGCCAGCGGCGGCCTTCTTCGTTCGTCATAGGAGCCTGATCTTCGAGATCAAATTTGAATTCTTCTTTCAGAGACAGGGTGACGGAGACTTCACTGCGCATGGTGACCTTTCGATGAGGATGGATAAAAAACCCTAGCTTACACCGTACTTGCAGCTTCTTTGTCCACAACGCGGCGCGCTTGCACCGCAGCCGCCAACTCACCCAGCGTTGCCAGCGAGTCTTCCCAGCCTAGGCAAGCGTCGGTAATGCTCTTGCCGTATTCAAGGCTGCTGGGCAAATCTTTGCCGGGGGTGAACTTTTGCGTGCCGGCGTTTAGGTTGCTTTCAATCATCACGCCAAACACGCTGTGCGAGCCAGCGGCCATTTGCGCGGCAATCTCGCGGGCTACTTCTTGCTGCTTTTGGTGCTGTTTGCTGCTGTTGGCGTGGCTGCAATCGACCATCAACGTTGCGGGCAATTGCGCCGCTGCCAAGTCTTGGCAGGCAGCGGCAACGCTGGCCGCGTCGTAGTTGGGCGCTTTGCCGCCGCGCAAGATGACGTGGCAGTCGCGGTTGCCTTGGGTGTCGACAATCGCCACTTGGCCGTTTTTGTGGACCGACAAAAAGTGGTGGCCCCGGCCCGCCGACTGGATGGCGTCGGTGGCAATGCGGATGTTGCCGTCGGTGCCGTTTTTAAAGCCAATCGGCGCTGACAGGCCCGAGGCCAGTTCGCGGTGGACTTGGCTCTCTGTCGTGCGCGCGCCAATCGCGCCCCAGCTGATCAGGTCGGCAATGTATTGCGGCGAGATGACGTCCAAAAACTCGCTGCCCGCCGGTACGCCCAAGCGGTTGATGTCGATCAGCAACTGGCGCGCCATGCGCAGGCCTTCGTCAATGCGGTAGCTCTCGTCCAAGTAGGGGTCGTTGATCAGGCCCTTCCAGCCCACCGTGGTGCGGGGCTTTTCAAAGTAGACGCGCATCACAATTTCTAGCGTGTCAGCGTACTCGGCGCGCACCGCTTGCAAGCGGCGGGCGTAGTCCAGCGCGGCCACCGGGTCGTGGATGGAGCACGGGCCAATGATCACCAGCAGACGGTCATCGTCGCCGGCCATGATGTTGTGGATGTTTTTGCGCGTCTGCGTGACCAGCGTCTCGATCGCGGTAGCGCGAATCGGAAAGAAGCGAATCAAATGTTCAGGAGGGGGCAACACAGTAATGTCCTTGATACGTTCGTCGTCGGTTTGGCTGGTTTTCTCGACGCTTCGGTACCAGGCATCGCTGGCGGGGGTGGCTTGGGCCGTCATGGTGTGCTTCCTCTCGATGGGTAAATGGATAAATGGATAAA
>JAGNSH010000038.1:10607-14921 GCA_017988165.1 Giesbergeria sp.
TAAATCAACAGACACTGAAAAAACAAAAAACCGCCGGGCTTTGCAGCATCGGCGGTTGTGTGGGAAGTATTCAAGTGCTTGCGCGCTGTGGCCTCTCATCCGCCTTGGACAGAGAAGTAAAACCAAAAATAAAACGCGCTGGGCAAATACATGGCGCTCAATGTAGCACAGTCGCGCAGCTCTAAAACGCGCGGGGCGCCTCACAAGGCGCGCTGGCGTTGGCGCTGCCACCAAGCGCGCAGACGCAGCCACGCCGCGCCGCAGCGCCCCAGCGGCGCCGGCGGCACCTCGCTGAGCGGGCCGTTGCCGTGCTCGTAAATATCGACCAGCAACACGCCCTCGCCCAAGCTGCGCCACGCCAACAGTTCGACGCGCTCGAAGCACTCGCCCTCGTTGGGGCTGCGCTCTTCGAGTGCTTCGCGCCAGTCGAGCACGGCCACAGACAACTCTTCTTGGGCGTTTTGGTAGGCGTCAAACGAATACAGGGCGTGCCAAGCCGACTCCAGTCCGGTCAAAAAAAACTGGTGCTGGCGCACGCCGCGCAGCAGCGCATCGGCGTGGCCAATGGTGTCCTCGGCATCGCGGCTTTGCTGGCGCGCTTGCAAGGCGTTTTCGACGCATTGCGCCAGTGCGCCCAAGCTGGCACGCCAATCGCGCAACTCTTCATCCGCCCAAGCGTCGCGCCAAAAGCGGCTGGTCTCGCCGCACCACGTCGGCGTCATGGGCAGCCCGGTGCTCACCAGTGGCTCTTTTTGAGGTGTTGAGCGGCGCTTAAGCGGTGCCGCCCACCGTCAGGCCTTCGATGCGCAGCGTTGGCTGGCCGACGCCAACGGGCACGCTTTGGCCCTCTTTGCCGCAGGAGCCAATGCCGCTGTCGAGCTTCATGTCATTGCCAATCATGCTGATTTTTTTCAGCGACTCGGGGCCGCTGCCGACCAAGGTGGCGCCTTTGACTGGGTACAAAATTTTGCCGTTTTCGACCCAATAGGCTTCGCTGGCCGAAAAAACAAACTTGCCCGAGGTGATGTCCACCTGACCGCCGCCAAAGTTGCTGGCGTACAGGCCTTTTTTGATACTGGCGATGATTTCTTGCGGGTCTTTGTCGCCGCCGAGCATGTAGGTATTGGTCATGCGCGGCATGGGAATGTGGGCGTAGCTCTCGCGCCGGCCATTGCCGGTGGGCGCCACGCCCATCAGGCGGGCGTTGAGCGCGTCTTGGATGTAGCCCTTCAAGATACCGTCTTCAATCAACACGTTGGACTGGCTGGCGCAGCCCTCATCGTCGACGTTGAGCGAGCCGCGCCGGTCGGCCAGCGTGCCGTCGTCCAGCACCGTCACGCCCTTGGCGGCGACGCGCTGGCCAATGCGACCGCTGAAGGCACTCGACCCCTTGCGGTTGAAGTCGCCCTCCAGCCCGTGGCCCACGGCCTCGTGCAGCAACACGCCGGGCCAGCCGGGGCCAAGCACCACAGTCATCTGGCCCGCCGGTGCGGGGCGCGCCTCTAGGTTGACCAGTGCGGCGTTGACGGCTTCATCGACGTACTGCGTGATTTGCGCGTCGTCAAAATACGCCAAGCCAAAACGCCCGCCGCCGCCGGCCGAGCCAACCTCGCGGCGCCCGCCTTGCTCGGCAATCACCGTCACCGACAGGCGCACCAGCGGGCGCACGTCTGCGGCCAAGGTGCCGTCGGCGCGCGCCACCAGCACCACGTCGTATTCGCTGGCCAAACCGGCCATGACTTGCGCCACGCGCGGGTCTTTGGCGCGGGCGAGTTGTTCGACTTTTTCTAGCAGCGCCACTTTGGCGGTGCTGTCGAGCGTGGAAATCGGGTCTACGCCGCCATACAAGCTGCGGCTGTGCGCTATCTTTTTGGGAGCTACTCGCGCCCGCCCTGATTGGGCTGCAGCCGCAATAGACCTTACAGTGCGGGCCGCGTCCAACAGCGAGGCTTCGGAGATGTCGTCGGAGTAGGCAAACGCGGTTTTCTCGCCGCTGACGGCGCGCACACCGACGCCTTGGTCAATGGAAAACGAGCCGGTTTTAACGATGCCTTCTTCCAAACTCCAGCCTTCGCTGCGCGTGTATTGAAAGTACAGGTCTGCGTCATCGACTTGGTGGGCGCGAATCTCGGCCAGCGCACGCGCCAGATGGCCTTCGTCCAGACCAAAAGGCGTCAGCAGCAACTCACGGGCAATGTCAATGCGACGGGCGGTGGGGGCGCGCTGCGGCGCACCAGAGGAACCAGAAGAAGAGCGAGAGGTCATCCGGGCATTTTAGATGCCGGCGCCAGCACGCGTACTGGCGGGGGCTCACGCCGCCGGGCGCGCTTGGCCGCTGGGCGGGCGTTGGGCGCGCACGATAGACATCAAAATACCCAACGCCAGCCCCAGCGTGACCATGGCGGTGCCGCCATAGCTGACAAACGGCAGCGGCACACCCACCACCGGCAGCATTCCGCTGACCATGCCCATGTTGACAAAAGCGTAGGTGAAAAAAATCATCGACATCGCGCCCGCCATCAAGCGGCTAAAGCGGGTGGTGGTGCCAACGGCAATCGCCAAACTGCGCCACACCAACAGCAAAAAGCAGACGATGAGAATCACATTGCCAATCAAGCCAAACTCTTCCGAAAAAGCAGCAAAAATAAAGTCAGTCGTGCGCTCGGGGATGAACTCCAAATGTGTCTGCGTGCCGGCCATAAAACCCTTGCCAAACACCCCCCCGGCACCAATGGCAATCATCCCTTGGATGATGTGAAAGCCCCGCCCCAGCGGGTCACGCGACGGATCAAGCAGCGTGCAAATGCGCTGCTGCTGGTAGTCGTGTAACACCGGCCAGCGCACGCCTTCGGCGCACAACTGCGGCTCAAAACTGACAATCAAAACAATGCCCAACGCCCCCAGCAGCACCGGCGGCACCACCAGTTTCCACGACAGACCGGCAAAGAAAATCACCGACAACCCCGCTGCCAGCACCAGCAGCGAGGTACCCAAATCGGGCTGCTTCATGATCAGGCCCACCGGCAACACCAGCAGCAGGCCAGCCACCACAAAGTCCAGCGGACGCAGCACCCCTTCGCGTTTTTGAAACCACCACGCCAGCATCAGCGGCATGGCGATTTTGAGCAACTCGCTGGGCTGAATGACGAGGCCCACGTCAATCCAGCGCTGCGCGCCCTTTTTGGTGATGCCAAACAGCGCCACCGCCAGCAGCAACACGACCCCCGCGATGTACAGCGGCACGGCAGCGGCCATGATTTTTTGTGGCGGCACCTGTGCCACGACAAACAGCAGCACCAGCGCAATCAGCATATTGCGACCATGGTCAACAAAACGCGTGCCGTGGTCGTAGCCCGACGAATACATCGCCAGCAGCCCAATACCCGCCAGCAGCAGCACAATCCCCATCAGCCAGCCGTCAAAGCCGCGAAACAGCGGCAAAATGCGCTGCACCAGCGACGGTTTATCAAAAATAGTTCCCATCACGCAATTATCGCGGCGCAGCAATTGTTACGCCCGCCTCCACGATGACCACCACCCATCTGCTCTACCTGCACGGTTTTCGCTCTTCGCCCCAGTCCGCCAAAGCCCGACTGATGGCCGACTGCGTAGCACGCCAACACCCCCAAGTGCAGTGGTGGTGCCCGCAGTTGCCGCCGTCGCCGCAAGAGGCTATGGAGCAAGTCAGCGCCGGCATTGCCGACTGGCCGCGCACCGCGATGGCGGTGGTCGGCTCGTCCCTGGGCGGCTACTACGCCACGTGGGTGGCGCAGCAAACCGGCTGCGCCAGCGTGCTGCTCAACCCCGCCACCCACCCGGCGCAAAGCCTAGAGCGCCACATCGGCGAGCAAACCGCATGGCACGACCCGGCGGAGCGCTTCTTTTTTGAGCCGCGCTTTATTGACCAGCTGCGCGCACTTGACGTCAGCGCCCTGCCCGCGCCAAACCGGCAACTGGCCGTCATTGCCAAGGGCGACGAGGTGCTGGACTGGCGCGACATGGTGGCGCGCTACCCGCAGGCCCAGCTGCGCTTGCTGGACGGCGGCGACCACGCCCTGAGCGACTTTGAGCAGCACCTGCCGGCCATCGTCGAATTTTTGCAATTGGCCTAAAGCGGATGCGCTCTATGAAAATCGCCCTGCTTTCGGACCTGCACCTGTCGGTACACCCTATGGACGCGCCCGCCACCGACGCCGACGTGGTGGTGCTGGCCGGCGACCTGCACCGCCCAGCACAAGCGATGGCGTGGGCGCGGCAATTTGCGCAGCCCACCCTGTTTGTCACCGGCAACCACGAGTTTTATGGCTCTGACCT
>JAGNSH010000154.1 GCA_017988165.1 Giesbergeria sp.
AGGCGCACAAAGCCGCTGGAGCCACTGCCGCTGCCGCCATCACTGCTGTCTGGCACCGCCAAATACACATACGGCGGTAGCGCTGGCAAACCCGTGGCCGGGTCCAGCGGATAGGCCGCTGCGGCGTCAATCAAGTCGGGCAACAGCGACAAAATATTGCGCCGCTGGCCGTTGATCTCGATGCCCAGCGACAAATCAAACCACGGTGACGTGTCGGCCTCGCTGCCATCGCCTGTTGGCTGCAAACGCACGTCCAGTGTCTCGGCGTGGGTGATCCAGCCATCGAGCGCGGCATCGATGGTCAGCGCAAAATTAGCCTCTCGCAACGGGGCAAAATCGGCATCGGCCCATTGCAACCACGGCTGCTGCGAATCAAAAGCAGGGATGCAAAAAGCGCCGCCTTCCATGCCCTGTAGCCCCAAAGCAAACAAACGGTCGATAGCGTCCAGCTCGGCGCGGCCATCGCGCTGCAGCAATAGCTGTTTCCCTTGAGGGCTATAGACCATCACCGACAGCGGCTCGGTCAGCCACCAACCCACGCAGCCTTGGTAGTCAAAGCGCAGCTGCGCGGTGATCAACCCCAAGTCGGCCCGCTGATGGGCTGGCGTGGGGGCCAAGTGCAAACGCGCCACGGGCGCTTGGCCGACGATGCGCTCCAGGCTTTGCAGCACCGGCGGCAAGGGCACCGGCCCCAGTTGCTGCGCCAGCTCGGTATGGTATTTTTTTAGCGTCTCGCTGCTCAGGGTCGGTGCTCGGCACAGCGCTTGCAGCTGGGCGCTGCCCAAGCTGGCGCTATCCACCGGGCCGCACAACGCTTTGGTCGCATCCACATACAAGGGCGGATTATTCAGGCACAGCTTGGCGCTGGCCGGCTTCAGTAAGGGACGCAGCGACCAGTTGCTGTGCGCCTGCGCAGAAGTGCTCTTGCCAGCATTGCCCGGCGCAGCCACGCTTTTCCACGTCCATTCCAGCGCCAGCGCCTGCCCCCATTGCAACGGTGTATCCGACAGCTGGGCGTTGGCGCTGAACAACAAACGCCCAGTGCTGGCCGCTTGCTGTAACACCTGTAGCCCGACATTGCCCTGGGGCAACACGTGCAGCAGGTCGCTATTGGAACTGCCGTAGTAGTAATAGGCACTGGCGCTGCGCCAAGAAGGCAAAGCGTTCACTAATTGCAGCAAGGTGCGCTCAAAGTCGCTGGCGCGGTCGTAGGCTGGTTGACCAACTGCCGGCTGCGCACTCAGGGGCTTGGGTTTGGCCCATGCTCCGTCACGCTTGACGTAAGACGTCACCACCTGCAGGCGCAAGGTGGACACCGTCGCGGGGTCTTCCGACACGCTCAACAGATACAAATACTGCTCATGGCGCTCTTTGGGCTGCAGCGGCGCAGGTGCCATGGCTTGGGTGTTGGCGCGCTCCAGCTCTCTGAGCCAGTGCAGCAGCAGCATCTCTTTCTGCTCGGCCTGCATTTGCTGCGTCGGCGTAAGCCGTCCAACCCGAGCCAGCAGATCCTGCGCGCTGAACACGGGTAGGCCCGCATGCCGCGCCTCTAACGCCAAGGCCACGCCATGTTTGCAATCAAAACCTACCGGGCAAGTGCAGTGGCTCTCAAAAACATCGACCTCGCCACCGGGCAACACTTCCATCTCCACGCCGACTTGGTAAGGCGTGCGCTGCGAGCCTTGCACCAGACCGACCACCTGCCATTGAGCTTCGTCATCGTCCTGTGCAGCCACTTCCAATAGCCGCACCGCACCTTGGCGCTGCAACAGCACGCCGCGTCGCCACGCGCCGTCGTCACACAATTCTTGCAACGCGGCACTGTCAAAAGGTATTTTTTGCATAAATATGGTCAAAACCGCCTCTAGCCCTTATGTAGCAAGCGGCTGTAGCTATCAAATTAGATGGTGTATGCGGCACGCACGCGCTCAAACACGGCCTGCGCCAGTGGTGGCGCTGCCGGCGCACTGAGCGCATCGGCTTGCAAACTGGCCAATAGCCGCGCCAGCACGGCGGTCTGCGGCAACAGCGGACCCAAAAAACGCGCGTGCTTGCCGTCGGCAATCAACAGCGTCGGAAAGGTCTCGACATCCAAATCACCGGCCAGCTCGTCCTCGTCTTCCACATCGACCCAGACAAAGCGCGTCTGCGGCAGCGTTTGCGCCAACGCGTCAAACAGCGGGCGGTATTCGCCGCAGACGCGGCACCACTGGGCGCACAAGCAGATGACCCACCAGGTGGCAGGAGCAGACGCAGCGCAGGAAGAAGGACTGGCCAACGCGACAGGCGAATGGTTCATGGAGCAAAAAGTCACGGGAGGTCACAGGAAAAGGGCGGCGAAAGACCGCAATGGTAGCGATGCAGCCGCGGCGCACGGCCAGCATTGCCGCCACTCCATTCTGTCTAAAGCCTGACAGAGCGGCCAAAACTCAGGGCTCTTACCCATAGCCGCACTACATCAGTGCGACTAAAGTCAGCCGCTGCACTGTATGGCTGACATTTCATGCACATTTGCTGCGAATTTCTCATCACTTTTTAGAGGTTTTCCCCATGCCCCCATTTAGCCTTCCCGTCTCACGCCGCGCCTTGGTTTTGGGCGCTCTGGGCAGTGCTGCGCTGCCCTTTAGCCGCTTGGCACTGGCACAGCAGAAATTTATCAACGTGCTGACCGGTGGCCAAAGCGGCGTGTATTACCCGATGGGCGTGGCACTGTCGCAAATTTATGGCAAAGCCTTGCCAGCGGCCAAAGTGACGGTGCAGGCCACCAAAGCCTCGGCAGAAAACCTCAACCTGCTGCAAGCCGGACGCGGTGAAGTGGCTTTTGCGCTGGCCGACTCGCTGTCGGATGCCTGGAAGGGCGACAAAGAAGCCGGCTTTGCTGCGCCGCTGAAAAAGCTGCGCGCGCTGGCCGGCATCTACTCCAATTACATCCAAATCGTTGCCAACGCCGATGCCGGCATCAAGACCATGGCCGACTTGAAGGGCAAGCGCATCTCGGTCGGCGCGCCCAAATCGGGCACCGAACTCAACGCCCGCGCCATCCTCAAAGCCGCCGGCTTGGCCTACAGCGACTTTGCCAAAGTCGAATATTTGGCCTTTGGCGAATCGGTCGAGCTGATGAAAAACCGCCAGTTGGACGTGACGCTGCAGTCGGCTGGCCTGGGCGTGTCGTCGATTCGCGACTTGGCCACCGCCGTCAAAATCATTGTGGTGCCGGTATCGGCCGACATCGTGGCCAAAGTGGGCGACGCGGCCTACCAAGCCGCCACCATCCCCGCCAACACTTACGACGGCCAGACCACCGATGTGCCCACGGTGGCGATTCGCAACTTCTTGGTCACCCACACCGGTGTCTCGGACGAGGACGTTTACCAAATGACCAAAAGCATGTACGAGAACTTGCCCTCGATGGTCGCTGCGCACAACGCCGCCAAGGCCATCCAGCCAGAAACCGCCATGCAGGGCACCACCGTGCCGTTTCACCCCGGCGCTGAGAAGTACTACCGCGAAGCTGGCATCCTGAAATGAGCGCCTCCACACAGCAGCAGGCAGCCGAAGAAAGCACGCCGTCGTTTGTCGGCGCGCTGTTTTGGGTGGCAGTGGCGTTTTCCGTCTTCCAAATCGTCACCGCCGCTTTCAGCCCCCTGTCGAGCACCGTGGTGCGCGCCGTCCACGTGGGCTTTTTGCTGCTGCTGACTTTTGCCATGAGCCCGCCGCTGCGCCAGCGCTGGCTGGGCTGGAGCATCGGCACCATCGCTTTTGCCATTGGCCTGTACCACTGGGTGTTTGAGGCCGACTTGGTGCAGCGCGCCGGCGAGCTGACCACCCCCGACATGGTGGTCGGCGTGCTGCTGATTGCGCTGGTGTTCGAGGCCGCGCGGCGCATCATGGGCATTGCCCTGCCGCTGGTCTGCGCCACGTTTTTGCTCTACGCCCTGTTGGGTCAATACCTGCCGGGCGCGCTGGCACACCGGGGCTATGGTCTCGATCAAATCGTCGGCCAGCTGGGTTTTGGCACCGAGGGCATTTACGGCACGCCCACCTACGTCTCGTCGTCGTACATCTTTTTGTTCATTCTGTTTGGCGCTTTTTTAGAGCAGGCCGGGATGATCACGCTGTTCACCGACTTTGCGCTGGGCCTGTTTGGCCACACCAAGGGCGGGCCGGCCAAGGTGGCGGTGGTCTCGTCGGGCTTGATGGGCACCATCAACGGCTCGGGCGTGGCCAACGTCGTCACCACCGGGCAATTCACCATTCCGCTGATGAAGCGCTTTGGCTACCGGGCCGACTTTGCCGGGGGTGTCGAGGCCACGGCCAGCATGGGCGGGCAAATCATGCCGCCAGTGATGGGCGCGGTGGCCTTCATCATGGCCGAGACCATCGACGTGCCCTACGTCGAGATCTGCAAGGCGGCCGCCATTCCAGCGCTGCTGTACTTCTTCACCGCCTTTGTGATGGTGCACCTTGAAGCCGGTCGGCGCGGACTGGTGGGTATGCCCAAAGAAGAATGCCCCAACCCGTGGACGGCCATGCGCCTGCGCTGGTATTTGATTTTGCCGCTGGCGGTGCTGGTGTGGCTGCTGTTTTCGGGCTACACACCGCTGTTTTCCGGCATGGTCGGCTTGGCGCTGACGGTGGTGCTGATTTTTGGCGCCGCCATGGCGCAGCGCTTTGGCACGCGGGTGCTGCAAACAATTTTTTGGGTGCTGATTGGCTTGGGCGCGTCGTCGTTCTTTGAATACGGCATCACCGGCATCATCGCCCTGGCCCTGGCCATGGGCGTGGTGCTGTGGTTCTTGAAAGGCGGACGCGACACCCTGAAGATGGCGCTGCACGCGCTGGCCGATGGCGCCAAACACGCCCTGCCAGTCGGCGTGGCCTGCGCACTGGTGGGCGTCATCATCGGCGTGATGACCTTGACCGGTGCCGCCACGCTGTTTGCCGGCACCATCATCCAACTGGGCAAAAGCAGCCTATTCTTGAGCCTGGTGCTGACCATGCTGGTGTGTTTGGTGCT
>JAGNSH010000155.1 GCA_017988165.1 Giesbergeria sp.
CGTCCAAGGCATCGCGGCGCTGGACGGCGTCGCACGCCAGTTGCAGCATTCCCAAGCGGCGCAGCACGTTGCCCGGCCAGTGCGGGCCGTCCAGCAACGCCTCGGCGGCGTAGCCTAGGCGCGCGGCCAAACCGGGCGCTTGGGCATCGACCAGTCTGGCGGCCATCGCTTCCCATGCCGCGCGGCTGTCTGGGGTCAGGTGGCCCAACCCGTGGCCGATTTGGTCGGCCAGCCACTGCTGCAATTCGGCCACGCCTTTGTCGATGCGGCCCCAGCGCTTGTCGACGGTTTTGCGCGCGCTGGCCTCGGCGTGGGGGTCGGCGGCTTGTGCGGCTTGCTGGGCGGCTTTGTCGGCGGTTTTTTGCTGCTGCTTTTCTTCTTTTTTCTGCGTGCGCTGGGCGCGCTCGGCCAGCCACTCGGTCACCCACGCGGGCGGCGCGCTGGCTTGGAACTGCGCCGGGTTTTTGGCCCACAGCAGCAGCAAGGCCAAGCCGTGCTTGCACGGAAATTTGCGGCTGGGGCAAGAGCAGCGAAACGACGGCCCGGCCAAATCGACCTGCGTTTCGTAGCGGCTGCTGCCTTGGCACTCGCCCCACAGCGCGACTTCATTCGCGCCCAACATCGGCCATTGGCCGGGCTTGGTCAGCCCATTGGCGGCCTTGACCGAGGCCGCATCGGGGGCCAGTGCCAGAACAGATTCAGCGCTGAATTGCATAAAACGCAGTGCGATGGGGGGGTTAGGAAAATCAAAAAATTGCCGGTGCTGACCTTGACTGCGATAGCGCCAGTCAACGCCCGCGCCCGTTTTCTGGCGCATCCATGTCGGGGGTTGTCATGGTGCGTGCCACGCTGCGGCCATCGGTGGTGATGACGCTGAACACCAGCGGGGTGGTCGGCGGCTCTAAAAAGCGCCAGTCGTGGTGCGTCTCGCCGCTGAGCGCATACGGCGTGACCTTGGCCGGTTTGCCTAGGCGCCGGCGCACTTCTTGCATTTCCATGCCGGGGGTGATGCGGGCAAAGTTCTCCGGCGTCAGCACTTGGCGCAATGCGCTCATCTTGCCGTCGGCGCCAATGGTGATCATGTAATTGCGCTGGCCGGCGGGTTGGCGGTTGTATTCCAGCGTGCGCGCGCCGCCGCCTTCGTCCCAGACGTTGTCGGGCACGCCAAAGCGGTCGCGCACGTCGGTTTCGGTGGACAAGCCTTCTTCTAATTCGTTGATGCGCTGTGGGTCGCACGCCACGCTCACGAGCGCCGCCAAGGCGATGGCCGCCAGTCGCGCAAGGTGTTTGGTAAATGGCATGGTGCTCACCGGTAAAATCAAGCCAGAGAGGTTAACCCAGTCCATGTCCATTTTTGCCCGCCCCCACTACATGTCCGATGCGACACAGTTCTTGAATCAACTCAAGAAAGACCACCCCGAGTTGGACGCGCAGCAGCGCGCCGGTCGCGCTTTGCTGTGGGACAAAGCGGTAGACCGCACCCAGTGGCAAGACTTCAATGCCGCCAAAGTGCCGCGCAAATCCTATTTCTACCAAGCCGATCCGACGCCGGATTTGTAATCAAAACTGGCTCTAGCGCCCGCCCCATAAGCGCTATTAGCTATTATTTTTGATTGCTCTCATAGATGCATGGCATGGGTAGCGCCGCTGACGCCATCGCCCCCTTGGCGCCCGACCAGGCTGACCAAGCGCTTGTTGGCGCCTCGCCTGCGTTGCCTGCGCCGCTCGATCGGGTCGCCTTGGCGCGTCTGTATGGCGAACCAATGTTTGCGTTACCTACAGATCTTTACATTCCGCCGGATGCGCTCGAAGTCTTTTTAGAGGCGTTTGAGGGCCCGCTGGATTTGCTGCTCTACCTGATTCGCAAGCAAAATTTCAACATCCTCGACATCCCGATGGCTGGCTTAACGCGCCAGTATTTGGTCTATATCGACGAAGTGCGCAGCCGCAACCTAGAGCTGGCCGGCGAGTATTTGCTGATGGCCGCGATGCTTATCGAGATCAAATCGCGGATGTTGCTGCCGCCCAAAAAGACCGAAGGCAGCGACGAAGCCGCCGACCCGCGCGCCGAGCTGGTGCGCCGGCTGCTGGAATACGAGCAAATCAAGTTCGCTGCGGTGCAACTGGGCCAATTGCCCCAGCACGGGCGCGATTTTTGGACGGCGCAGGGCGTGATTGAGCAAGGCAGTGAGCCGCGCTACCCCGAGATGCACATCAGCGAATTGCAGCAAGCGTGGCGTGATATTTTCAAGCGCGCCACGCTGGTGCAGCGCCACCGCATCACCCGCGAAGAACTCAGCGTGCGCGAAACCATGGGCCAGTTGCTCAAGGCGCTGCACGGGCGCCGCTTTGCACCGTTTGAGAGTTTGTTTGACCCAGCCAAAGGCCAGGCGGTGCTGGTTGTCACGTTGATTGCCCTGCTGGAGCTGGCCAAAGAGACGCTGATAGAAATCACCCAGGCCGAGGCCTTTGCCCCCATTTACGTCAGGCTGGCCTATACGCCGGTCTAGCCCCACCGCTACGGCCGGCTGCCGTGGTTCGACCTTGTTTCGGCATGGTTTCGACATTTTTTATTCCACGCACTCCATGGCATCGCACGACTTTGACGTTTTGATTGTGGGCAGCGGCCTGGCTGGCCTGTCTGCCGCTCTGCACTTGGCACCCACGCACCGCGTGGCCGTCATCACCAAACGCACCCTGCAAGACGGCTCCAGCGGCTGGGCGCAAGGCGGCATTGCCGCCGTGCTGGCCGACGACGACAGCTTTGCCGCGCACATTGAAGACACCTTGGTGGCAGGCGCCGGTTTGTGCGACTTGGCCACCACGCGCTTTGTTGTCGAAAACGCCCCGGCGGCCATCACTTGGCTGCGCAACCTGGGCGTGCCGTTCACGCTCGAAGGCGAGCAGCTGCACCTGACACGCGAAGGCGGCCACAGCGCGCGGCGCATTGCCCATGTCACCGACGCCACCGGCGCCGCAGTGCAGCGCACGCTGATCGAAGTGGTGCGCGCCACGCCGGGCATCACGGTGTTTGAGCAGCACACGCTGGTCGATGTGATTACCAGCGCCAAGCTGGGTCTGTCGGGTCAGCGCTGCTTGGGGCTGTACGCGCTGGACCAAGCCACCGATGAAGTCGTCACCTTTCGCGCGCCGCAAACCATTTTGGCCACCGGCGGCGCTGGCAAGGTCTATCTGTACACCACCAACCCCGACACCGCCACTGGCGACGGCATTGCGGCGGCGTGGCGCGCTGGTTGCCGCGTGGGCAACATGGAGTTCATCCAGTTCCACCCGACTGGGCTGTACCACCCGCACGCCAAATCGTTCTTGATCAGCGAAGCCGTGCGCGGCGAGGGCGGCAAACTGCTGCTGCCCGATGGCACCCGCTTCATGCTAGAGCACGACGCGCGCGCCGAACTGGCACCGCGCGACGTGGTGGCCCGCGCCATCGACTACGAAATGAAGCGCCACGGCCTCGACTGCGTGCATTTGGACATCTCGCACCAAAGCCCCGAGTTTTTGCAAGAGCACTTCCCCAACATCTTGGCGCACTGTGCCGAGCTGGGCATCGACATCACCAAAGAGCCGATTCCGGTGGTGCCCACAGCCCACTTCACCTGCGGCGGCGTGCTGACCGACTTGGCCGGGCGCACCGATTTGACTGGCCTGTACGCCGTCGGCGAAGTCGCCTGCACCGGCCTACACGGCGCCAACCGGCTGGCCAGCAACTCGCTGCTGGAATGTATGGTGTTTGCCCGCGCCGCCGCCCAAGCGATTGCTGCCACACCGCACGTACAAATTCCGGCCTTGCCGCGCTGGGACGACAGCCGGGTGCAAGACGCCGACGAAGCGGTGGTCATCTCGCACAATTGGGACGAGCTGCGCCGCTTTATGTGGGACTACGTCGGCATAGTGCGCACCAACAAACGCCTAGAGCGCGCCGCGCACCGCATTGCGCTGCTGCAAGAAGAAATTGACGAGTTTTATGCCCATTTCCACGTGACGCGCGACCTGCTGGAGCTGCGCAATTTGGTGCAGGTGGCCGATTTGATCGTCCGCTCGGCACAAATGCGCCGCGAAAGCCGTGGCCTGCACTACAGCCGCGACTACCCGACACGCGCTGCACCGGCGGCGCCGACCATTTTGGTGCCGCCGCTGTCACTTTGATTTATTGACCCCTTATTGACTCCCTTGAAATTGCCATGATGTATCGCACCCTGCTGAAATCGAAAATCCACCGCGCCGCCGCCACCCACTGCGAGCTGCACTACGAAGGCTCCTGCGCTATCGACGAAGACTTGCTGGACGCCGCCGGCATGGTGGAGAACGAGCAAGTCCACATCTGGAACATCAACAACGGCGAGCGCTTCATCACCTACGCCATCAAAGGCCAACGCGGCAGCGGCATGATTTCGGTCAACGGCTCGGCAGCGCGCCGGGCTTCGGTAGGGGACTTGCTGATCATTGCCGCCTTTGCCCAAGTGCCCGAAGACCAAGTCGCCACGCACCAGCCGCAGCTGGTGTTTGTCGATGAACACAATCGCCAAACGCAACTGCGCCACCACGTTCCCACCCAGCAACTTTAAAATTTTTGAGGACGGCCCCGCCATGCCCCATCTGATCGTTGAATACTCGCAAAATCTGGCCACTTTTCCCGAGGCGCAGGCCTTGATCGAGCTGAACGAGGCCGTTACCGCCAGCCCCGAATTTCCGGATGAAAGCGAGCTAAAAAGCCGCTTTGTGCTGGTCGACAGCTTTGCCATTGGCACCATGCCGGCGCAGCGCGCCTTTGTCCACGCGCAACTGCACCTGCTGGCTGGGCGCACGCCCGAGGTCAAAAAAGACCTCTCTGGCCGCATCGCTGAAGTGCTGCGGCGCCTGTCACCCCGGCCCGAAGGCGTGCTGGTGCAGTTAAGCGTCGAGATCGTCGATATGGATCGCAGCGCTTACGT
>JAGNSH010000039.1 GCA_017988165.1 Giesbergeria sp.
CTTGGTCGTGCATCAGCGCAATCAGCGGCGAGACGACGATGGCCACGCCGCGCCCGCTTTGCTGGCGCACGATGGCCGGCACTTGGTAGCACAGGCTTTTGCCGCCGCCGGTGGGCATCAGCACCAGCGCGTCGCCGCCGTCCACCACATGCTCAATGATGGCCTCTTGCGGGCCGCGAAATTGCTCGTAACCAAAAACCTCTTGCAGGACGGTGTGTTGTGGAGAGGACAAGGAAAAAATGCTCTTTATTTAATAGCTAGAAGCGCTTGCTGCATAAGGGCTAGAGGCCAAAATTGCTTAAATTCGTCGTGCCTAGCGTGCTGCCAGCGCCAAAGGCTGCGCGCCGCTGCCGGTTTTGAAGACGCTGACGGCGTGGACTAAGCCCTGTGCTTGGTGCTCTAGCGATTGGGCGGCGGCGGCGGCTTCTTCGACCAAGGCGGCGTTGGACTGCGTGACCTGATCCATTTGGCCCATGGCTTGGTTGATTTGGTCGATGCCTTGGGACTGGTCTTGGCTGGCTAGGCTTATCTCGCCCATGATGTCGGCCACGCGGCGCACGCTGACGACGATTTCGTCCATGGTGGCACCGGCTTGCTCGACCTGCTGGCAGCCGTCGGTGACGTCGCTGACCGAGCGGTCGATCAGCGCCTTGATTTCTTTGGCCGCTGTGGCCGAGCGCCCGGCCAGGCTGCGCACCTCGCTGGCCACCACCGCAAAGCCGCGCCCTTGCTCGCCGGCGCGCGCCGCTTCGACGGCGGCGTTGAGCGCCAAGATGTTGGTCTGAAAGGCGATGCCGTCGATGACGCCAATGATGTCGGCAATCTTGCGCGACGAGGAGTTGATGGCCTCCATGGTTTGCACCACTTGCGACACCATTTGGCCGCCTTGCACGGCCACTTCAGCTGCCGATTCGGCGATTTGGTTGGCGTTTTTGCCGTAGTCGTAGTTTTGCCGAATCGTCGAGGCCAGCTCGTGGATGGCGGCGCTGGTTTGCTCTAGCGCGCTGGCCTGCTCTTCGGTGCGGCTTGACAGGTCGATGTTGCCGGCGGCAATTTGGCCGGTAGCGGTGGCAATGTTTTCGCTGCCCGAGCGCACTTGCACCACGATGGCGCCCAGGCTGTCGTTCATGTCGCGCAGCGCTTGCAGCAGTTCGCTGGTTTCATCGCTGCCGATGACTTCGATGCGGCTGCCCAAGTCGCCATCGGCCACCCGGCGCGCCACGGCCACAGCGCGGCGCAGCGGCAGCGTGATAGAGCGGGTGATGCCGGTCGACAGCACCACTCCAATCAGCAAGCCCGCCGCGCCCAGCACCAGCATCAGGGTATGCGCGCTGCGGATGTTGCTGACCACGGCGTGGCTGTCGACTTCGACCAGTTTTTTCTGCAAGGCCAGCAAGGCGTTGATGGGTTGCTGCAAGGCGTCCAGCGCCGGCAGGGTTTCGGCTTGCAGCAGCGCGGTGGCGGCTTCGTGGTCGCCGGCGTCAACCAACTGCGCTACCCGGCCAAACGACTGCACGTACTGGCCGCGCAACTCGCTCAGGCGCGCCAAGGTGGCCTTGCCTTCGGGCAGGGTGACTTTTTGTTGCAGCAGGGCAAAAGCGTCGTCAATGGTCTTTTTGTTGGCGGCAATGTCGGCCTTGATGGCTGTAAGGCGCTCGGGGGCGGTGGCGATGGTCAGCTCCATTGTCAAGCGCGCATTGGCCCGGGTGGTGACATCGATGATGCTGGCGGCCTCGGACTTGACCCAGCTGTCGTCAATGATGCGTTCGTTGATCACCCCCACCTCAGCCAAGCGCAGCACCCCAACCACAGTGATGCCCAGCATCATCAGCACCAAGAGGCCAAAGGCCAGCCCCAAGCGGGTGCCAATTTTTAAAAAACTCAAATGCATAAAAATCCTGAAGATCAATCTTATTTATTCTGCGTTGGCTTGGGCTAGCCGCTCGCTCTTCCAATACACATCGTCGCCGCCGCTGCCGCACATGCGGTTAAAGACGCGCGAGAGCACAAACATCAAGTCCGACAAGCGGTTGAGGTAGTGGCGCGGCTCGGGGCGCACAGCTTCAATCGCGCCCAGCGCCACCACGGCGCGCTCGGCGCGGCGGGCTACGGTGCGGCAAATGTGCGCCTGCGCAGCGGCGCGCGTGCCGGCGGGCAAGATGAATTCTTGCAGGCGCGGCAACGCCTCGTTGTGGGTGGCCAGCGCTTGGTCCAGTTGCAGCACCGCTGCTTCTTGCAGCAGCGCAAAGCCCGGAATCGACAACTCGCCGCCCAAGTTGAATAGCTGGTGCTGCACGTCGATCAGCAGCTCGCGCACCTCGGCGGGCAGCGGCTCGCACAGCAGCAGGCCGATGTGCGAGTTCAGCTCATCGACGTCGCCCATGGCCTGCACGCGCAGATGGTGCTTGGGCACGCGGGTGTTGTCGCCCAGCCCGGTGGTGCCATCGTCGCCGGTGCGCGTGGCAATTTGTGAGAGTCGGTTGCCCATCAGAAAACCCCTTGGTGTGTATATGTGTATCGGCCTGCCAGCAGCAAGGGATTGTGCTTGAAGACGTGTTTGCCGGTGCCTGGTGCTATTGTCTGGCGCTGTTTTGGAGCCAATCACTGTTGCCCATGAATGCCACTGATAACACCCCCACCGCCGCCGCCGCCGCCGCCAGTACCCCACCACTGCAGCCGCAAATTGCTTTGCGCCCCGTTCCGGCGCCATTTTTAGCGGCGCTGCAAGCGCGTTTTGGCGCTCAGTACTCCGCCGCGCAAGTGGTGCGCGAGCAGCACGGGCGCGACGAAGGTTCGCTGCAAGCGCCGCCGCCGGCCGCCGTGGTGTTTGCGCAAAGCACGCAAGATGTGCAAGACGCGCTCAAGCTGGCCAGCCAATACGCCGTGCCGGTGATTCCTTATGGCGCCGGCTCGTCGCTGGAAGGCCATTTGCTGGCCGTACAGGGCGGCATCAGCATCGACGTCGGCCGCATGAATCAGGTGCTGCGCATCGACGCCGAAGATTTGACGGTGACGGTGCAGCCCGGCATCACCCGCAAAGCGCTGAACGAAGCGGTGAAAGACACCGGCCTGTTCTTTCCGATTGACCCCGGCGCTGACGCCAGCATTGGCGGCATGGCGGCGACACGCGCCAGCGGCACCAACGCCGTGCGCTACGGCACCATGCGCGAAAACGTGCTGGCGCTCGAAGTCGTCACCGCCAGCGGCGAAGCCATCCGCACCGGCACCCGCGCCAAAAAAAGCAGCGCCGGCTACGACCTGACGCGCTTGATGGTCGGCAGCGAAGGCACGCTGGGCGTGATCACTGAAGTCACCGTGCGCCTGTACCCGCTGCCCGAGGCGGTGTCGGCGGCGATTTGCTCGTTCCCCAGCATTGAAGCGGCGGTGCGCACCACCATCCAGACCATCCAGCTGGGCGTGCCGATTGCGCGCTGCGAGCTCATCGACGCCAACACCGTGCGCATGGTCAACGCGCACAGCAAACTCGGCCTGCGCGAAGAGCCGCTGCTGCTGATGGAGTTTCACGGCTCGCCCGCCAGCGTCCAAGAGCAGGCCGAAACTGTGCAAGAGATTGCGCGCGAGTTCAGTGGCAATGCCTTTGAATGGGCCAGCACCCCCGAAGAGCGCACCCGCCTGTGGACGGCGCGGCACAACGCCTACTTTGCCGCCGTGCAAAGCCGCCCCGGCTGCCAAGTCATCAGCACCGACACCTGCGTGCCGATCAGCCGCTTGGCCGATTGCTTGCTCGACTCGATTGCCGAGGCCGACGCCAGCGGCATTCCGTACTTTCTCGTCGGCCATGTCGGCGACGGCAACTTTCACTTTGGCTACCTGCTCGACCCGAACATCCCCCAAGAGCGCATCACCGCCGAAGCGCTCAACCATCAACTGGTGGGGCGCGCTTTGCAGCTGGGCGGAACCTGCACCGGCGAGCACGGCGTGGGCGTCCACAAAATGGGCTTTTTGGTCGATGAGGCCGGCGAAGGCGCGGTGGCGATGATGCGGGCGATCAAGCAAGCGCTGGACCCGCAAAACATCCTCAATCCGGGCAAGATTTTTGCGCTGTAGGCTGGCGCTGGTGCCTCCAGCATAAATTTAAGCCAAAACGGCCTCTAGCCCTTATGCAGCAAGCGGTAGGTGCTATTTAATTTGATAGCTTTGTGTTGGGTTGCTGGTGCCACCCAAGCTACGGGGCCATTGTTTTGCTAGCCGCTAACAGGCCACCAAGTTGGCCGCACGGGTGCTTTCTTCGGGCGGCGGAGCGCCAAAAATTTGGATGCGGTTTTTGCCGGACTGCTTGGCCTGGTACATGGCTTGGTCGGCTTGTTCGAGCAGCTGCTCGGCGCTGGTCGGACAGTTTTGCGGAAAATAAGTGACGCCCACGCTGGCCGAGACTTGCACTGGGGCCGCTTCTATCAGCACCGGTGTTGAGGCGGCCCGCAGCATCCTCTCTAGCACCGGCCCGCTTTCGGCGTTTGACGCTAAGTCGACCAACACCGCGACAAATTCGTCGCCGCCGACGCGCGCCAAGGTGTCGCCTTCGCGCAGCACGGCTTGCATTCGCTCGGCCAGCGTTATCAGCAGCAGGTCGCCGCCTTGATGGCCGTGCGCATCATTGACGGCCTTAAAGCCGTCCAAGTCCAAATAGACCAAGGCCAGTTGTTGGTGGTGGCGCAGCGCGTGGGCCATGGCTTGATCGAGCCGGTCGGTGAGCAGTACGCGGTTGGCCAGCCCGGTCAAGGGGTCGTGGTATGCGCGCCGCTCTAGCTGGTGCTGGTAGTTTTTCTTGGCAGTGATGTCGGTATACAAAGCGACAAAGTAATCGATGTGGTTTTTGCTGTTGCGCACCGCGCTGACGTTGAGCATGGCGGCATAGAACTCGCCGTTTTTGCGCCGGTTCCAGATCTCGCCGTGCCACTGGCCGCTGCTGCGCAACTCGGCCCACAGGGCGGTAAAAAAGGCGCCGTCTTGGCGGCCAGAGCCCAGCAGGTGCGGCTTTTGCCCGACCACTTCTTCTTGGGCATAGCCGGTGATGAGGGAAAACGCCGCGTTGGTGTCAACGATGATGCCGTCGGCGTTGGTGATCATGATGCCCTCGCTGGCGAAGGTGAACACGTTGGCCGCCAGTTGCAGGCGCTCCTTGGCCTGTTTGCGCTCGGTGATGTCACGCACGATGCCGATGTAGTGGCTCACCTGGCCGTTGTCGTCAAACATCTGCGTGATGGTCATCGCATTCCAAAAAGCCTCGCCATTTTTGCGGTAGTTGAGCACTTCACCGTCAAAAGCGCGCCCCGCTTGTTGCGCTTGGCGAATGGCGTGTACGGTGTCTGCGTCGGTGCAGGGGCCTTGCAAAAATTTGCACGGCTGGCCCAAAACATCTTCCAAGCGATAGCCGGTGATGTCAGAGAAGGCGCGGTTCATCGAGACCACTTCTGCGTGCGCATTGGTGACCACCACGCCCTGAGAAATCGACATCAGGGCCTGATCGTTGATCTTCAGCTTGCGCTCGGTGGCCAAGCGCTCGGTGATGTCGTGGATGACCGAGAACAGCACGGCTTTTTGGTTGGTGTGCATAGGCGTCGAATACACCTCGACATCGCGCACTTCGCCCGAGCGCAGTCGGTGCTGAAAGATGAAGGAGTGGCGGTTTTCATGCTCGGCCAAGGCCATTTGCACTTGGGTTTCTTCGGGCGCTAAGCAGTTGAGGTCTGTAATGTGCATCGCCATCAGCGCGTCCAGCGAGTAGCCATAAAAATCAGCGGCGGCTTGGTTGGCCAGCATCACCTGTCCGGTGTGCGGGTCAATTTGCAGCATCACCGAGGTGTTGTGTTCAAAAAAACCGCGAAAGTGGCTTTCGCTTTCTAGCAGCGCCCGGGTTTTTTGCTCGACCACTGTCTCTAGGTTTTGGTTGATGTGGTGGTAGGCGGCCAGCGCTTGGGCCAGCGTGCGCGACAGTACGCCAATTTCGTCGGGCGAAAAGTCGGGCGTGACTTGGCTGGCCTGGCCGGCGGTGATGGCGTCGCATTCTGCCGCCAACTGTTCAATGCGCGCTGCGGTGCGCCGCGCCAAGCGCCGCGACACCTGCCACACCACGGTGGACAGCAGTGCCGCAATCAACAGCGCTATGCCCAGCAGCCGCGCCACCGGTTGCCACCACGGGTTTTGTGTCGAATACAGCCAAACGCTCAAGCCGGAAGACGTGGGGTTGAGCGCCCAAGGCAAGTCAAAGCGCGCTGGCAAATAGGCACTATGGGACGCGCTGGCGGTGCTGAGCAAGACGTGGTCGGCGCTTCTGATGTCGACGGCGATGGTGGCTTGTTTTTGGGCGGTGTGGCGCAAAAATAGTCCGTGCAGATCAATTTCGCTGGTCAGAACGCCCACCATGTTGGTGGTGTACGGGTAAATCACCGGCGTTGCTACCAGCAGCTTGACCTGCGGCTGAGGCAGTAACGCAATTTGCAGCTGCTGGCCCGACACTACCGCTTGCACCAGTTCTTGCAAGGGTTGCAGCTCGGGCGCGGCCGGGAGCGCGCCGGCAATATGCTCGCCTTGGTAGTCAAACAGTGCGGTCGGGGTGAAGCGGGCGTGGTTTTCTCGGGCTACCAGCGAGGGCTGCAAATACGCATCTCGACCGGTGATGTCGGTGAACGAAGTCCACGTGATCGGGTTGGCGGCCAAGTCGCGCAGGTTGTCGATTTGATTTTGAATGTCTGCCGTCAAAATTTGACCGACGACGTTGGCCGCAGCGTGGTTGGCTTTGCGTTGGCTTTGGAGCACTTCGCTCACACTCACGGCCAGCATCGACCCGCCCAAGCACAGCACCACCAGCATGGTCAGCCAAAAACTGGCGCGCTGAATTTGGCTGGCTAAATTGCGCTGGCTGCGCCGGCCAGAGTTGCGCCCGGTGAGCGCACCAAAAAAATTGTCTGTTCATGCCCAAATATTTCTATGGCTACGGGGGAGGCTGCACGAATTCGTTGAGTGGTTGGGTGCTGTTGCGTGTAGCAGGCACGACCATTGCAGCGCAGCCGCTGCGATAGCAAGCGGGCTGTCTGTGGGGTGGGGTTGGATGGCCCAATCCAACAGATCGTAATAGAGATGGGGCGAGCGTGCTGTCGCACTGGTGCGCCCGATGGGGCGTAAAGAGCTGTTTTAGCGCGCCAGCAGCGGAAACAACTTGCCTAGGCCCTCGGCCATCACTTCGACGGCCAGCGCCGCCAAAATCAGGCCCATCAGCCGCGTCATGACGTTGATGCCGGTTTTGCCCAGCACGCGGGCAATCGGGTCGGCCAGCGAGAAGCAGACCACCGTGGCCAGGCCAATCACTACGCCGTAGCCAATCAGCGCCGCGTGCTGCCACAGGTTTTGCGCACGGTCGGCGTAAATCACGACGGTGGACATACTGGCCGGGCCAGTCAGCAGCGGAATGGTCAGCGGCACCACGGCAATGCTGGAGCCGGCGGCGGCTTTTTCGGCGCCTTCTTCCAGCTCATTGGTCAGCGGCTTGGCCTCTGCCGGCTGGGCGTTGAGCATATTCATGGCGCTGATGAGCAGCAAGAGGCCACCGCCGACCTGAAAGCTGGGCAGCGAGATGTTGAAGAATTCGAGAATTTGCAGCCCCAGCAAGGCGCAGATGGCAATCACACAAAACGCGCTGAAGGCGGCGGTGTAGATGGTTTGCTTGCGCTGCGCTGGCGAAAAGCCCTGCGTGTAGTGGATAAAAAACGGCACGATAGCCAGCGGATTGACGATGGCCAGCAAGGTGATGAGCGGTTTGAGATCCATGGATGGCTTTGAGGCAGCTTGGGGCAGCAGGGCGTGCTATTACAGCACCGCGCGCCAGCGCTGGAGCGCGCGATTGTGCATATCCTCCCAGCTTGCCGGCATAGTTCTTGGCGCCCGGTGTGGCTGTTGTTGCCGTGGTGGCTAGCTGCTGCGGCCAGCGCCCTGCGGGGTCAAGGTGAATACCGAAATGCTTTGCACTTGGCCTTGTGCTTGCTCTTGCAGGCTGCGGGCGGCGGCTGACAGCTCTTCGACCAGCGCGGCGTTTTGCTGGGTGCTTTGGTCTAGGTGCTGCACGGCAGTGCCAATTTGTGCCATGCCGCTGCTTTGCTCCGCGCCGGCAGTGCGGATGTCGGTCATCAACAGCGTGACGCGCTGGATGGCGCTGACCGCTTCTTGCATGGTGGCGCCGGCGGTGTTGACCAGCAGGGTGCCTTGGTCAACGCGCGCCACGCTGGCTTGGATGAGGTCTTTGATCTCTTTCGCCGCCGTGGCCGAGCGTCCGGCCAGGCTGCGCACTTCGCTGGCGACGACGGCAAAACCGCGTCCCTGTTCGCCGGCGCGGGCGGCTTCGACGGCGGCGTTCAAGGCCAAGATGTTGGTCTGAAAGGCAATGCCGTCGATGACGCCGGTGATGTCGGCAATTTTGCTGGACGAGGCTTGGATGTCCTGCATGGTGCTGACCACTTGGCCCATCATGTCGCCGCCGCGCACGGCAACGCTGCTGGCGCTGGTGGCCAGTTGCTCGGCTTGGCGTGAGTTGTCGGCGTTGTGTTGCACGGTGGCGTTGAGTTGCTCCATGGCGGCGGCCGTTTGCTGCAAGGCGCTGGCTTGTTGTTCGGTGCGGCTGGCCAAGTCGCTGTTGCCGGTAAAAATTTGGCTGGAGGCGCTGGCCACGCTTTCGCCGCCCGCACGGATATCGACCACGATGTGCGTCAGTTGCTGCTGCATGGTGGCCAAAGCGCGCAGCACTTGGGCCGATTCGTCGTGGCCGCTGGTGTCGATGGTTTGGCTCAGGTCGCCTTGGGCAATGGCCTGTGCTGCCGCAATAGCGTGTTGCAGTGAGCGCGTAATGCCGCGCACCAGCACGCTGGCAAACAAGGCGGCAAACAGCAAGCCGCTCGCCATGGCCGCGATGGCGGCAGTGCGCAGGGTGGCATAGCGCGCATCGGCGCCTTGGTAGGCGGCTTTGCCTTGCTCCATCTGCCATTGCAGCAGCGCCTCAATGCCTTCGCCCACGGGGATGTAGAGGGTGCGCACGTTTTCGACCACCAGCTTGGTAGCGGCGAAGACGTCGCTGGAGCGCAGCGCGGCCACGGTGGGCAGCAGCCCTTCGCGCACAAAACGGCCTCGGTGCTCAGTGAAACTGGCGACCATTTTTGCTTCAGTCGGGCTGTGTGGGCGTGCCAGGTAGCTGTTCCAGATGCGGGTGATGCTGGCAATGTTGGTGTCCACTGCTGCCGTGTTGGCGGTGATGGTGGCGTCGTCGGGCGTGACCAGCGCGGTGGCCAGCAGCACGCGTTGGCGCAGCAGCAGGGCTTGGATTTGGCCGATTTCTGCGGTTTTGCTCAGGTTTTCTTCGTACATGGCGTGCAGCGCGTCGTTGGTACGGCTGATGCCCCACAGGCCGATGCCGCCGATGACCAAGACGAGCAGCGAGAGCAGGCTGGCCAGGAAGGCCACGCGGGTGGAAATTTTGAAGCGATTCATAGGCAGATTGGTATGGAGGTGGCTAGGCGCGGATACGTACGGCTTGCAGGATGGGCGGGGTTACTGAAATGCTGGCAATGCGGGCTTGTTGCGCCAGCCATTGCTCAAACGGGGCCAGCGCCAAGGGGCGGCCAAACAGATAGCCCTGGTAGCTGGGGCAGTGTAGCTGTAGCAGGGCTTGGCGCTGGGCTTCGGTCTCGACGCCTTCGGCAATCACGTCCAGGCCTAGGTTGCGCGCCATGCCGAGGATGGTTTGCACAATGGCTTTGTCGCTGGGGTCGGTGACGATGTCGCGCACAAAGCTGCCATCAATTTTGAGTTGGTACAGCGGCAGTTGCTTGAGGTGCGATAGCGAGGAGTAACCGGTGCCAAAGTCGTCCAAGGAGAAGCGCACGCCTTGGCGGCCCAAGATGTGCATTTTGTTGACGGTGTCTTTAATGTCGTGCAGCACCAAGCTTTCGGTCAGTTCCAGCGCTAGCCGGGCTGGGTTGGCGCCGCTGTGCAGCAAGGCGTCCTGCACTTGGGCGACAAATTGTGGGTGGCTGAACTGGCGTGCGCTGACGTTGACGGCCAGCACCAGCTCGTCGGTCAATGGGTTGTCTTGCCAGCGCTTGAGTTGCAGGCAGGCTTGTTGCAGCACCCATTGGCCCAGTCCCAAAATCAGGCCCGAGTCTTCGGCGATGGGTATGAAGGTGCTGGGTGGCACGCTGCCAAATTGTGGGTGCGTCCAGCGCAGTAGCACTTCGGCGCCCAAGGGGCGGCGCTGGGCATCGACCTGCACTTGGTAGTGCAGCTGAAATTGCCCCGCATCGACGGCGCCTTGTAGCGCGCTTTGCAGTGCGGTGCGGGTATCGAGCTGCGCTTGCATGGTGGGGTTGAAAAAGCAAAAACCGTTGCGCCCGTCGGCTTTGGCTTCGTACATGGCCACATCGGCGCGCTTGAGCAGGTCTTTGGCCGTGGCGTTGTTGTTTTGAAATAGGCAGATACCAATGCTGGCACTGGTGTTGGTGCCGTAGGGTGTGGCGGGGCTGATCTGTAGGCGGGCTTGTTGCAGCGCGTCCAGCAGTTGCTGGGCCAGGTGTTTGACCTGTTCGCGTGCGCTGCTCTCTTGCGTTGGCAGGTCGTGCAACAAGATGACGAATTCGTCGCCGCCTAAGCGGGCAATGGTGCCGGCATCGCCCACGACGTGGCTTAGCGCTTGGGCGACTTGGATCAGCAGCTGATCGCCCACCTCGTGGCCTTGGGTGTCGTTGATGGTTTTG
Organism: Giesbergeria sp.; assembly: GCA_017988165.1. Taxonomy (GTDB): domain Bacteria; phylum Pseudomonadota; class Gammaproteobacteria; order Burkholderiales; family Burkholderiaceae_C; genus Simplicispira. The sequence continues at coordinate 10,755 of JAGNSH010000039.1, forward strand.
AAATTGTCCAAGTCCAGCAGCAGCAGGGCGTGGTGGTGCGTGTTGTGGCAACTGCTCAGCAAGGCCGCTTGCATCCGATCGCGCAGCAGGCGGCGGTTGGGCAGCTGTGTCAGCGGGTCGTAATAGGCCAGCTGGTGGATGGCGTTGGCGTTGGCGTTGGCGTCAAGCGTGACCTGCATGGTTTGCAGTGCGCGCAGGGTGTCGCTGATTTCGTCGCTGCCCCGAATGTCGATGGGCGTATCGAGCTTGCCCGCTTCAATGTGGCGAAACACTTTGATGACATGGCGCAAAGGACGCACGATGGAGCGAATCAGCAGCACCCCGCCCAGACTGAGCAGCGCTATGGCCGCCAGCAAAGCGCTGATAGAAATCCACCAAGTTTGCTGGTAGCGCTGCATCCCGGCGCCGTAGCTGGCTTTGGCGGTATCGAGTTGCAGGTCGATCAGGGCCAAAATTTCGGCGTTGGCGTTTTCATACAAGGCGTGGGCGCGCGCCGCTGGTGCCAGCACCGCTGGATAGTCCAAGGCGCGCAGGGCGACGATGGCGGGTGCAATGGCCTCTTGCACGTAGCGCCCGCGCTGGATGACAAAGCGTTCGGCCAAGACGCGCTCTTGCGGCGTGTGGGCGTCGGCTTGGGCTTGGTAAGTGCGCCACAGTTGGTCAATGCTGTCGACGTTGCGCTGTAGCGTCTCGGCCACGGCACGGGTGGCTGCGGCGTTGGTGGTGTCGCTGGCTTCTTTCAGGGCGATTTGCAGTTGCAGGCGGTTGGCCAGCATCAGTTGCGAAATTTGCGCCAGCCCGCGCATTGGCTCCATGCGCTGTTCATAGACTTGGCGCAGGCTTTCGTTTGAGGTGGCCAGGCCGCTGATGCCCAGCGTAGCCAGCAGCACCGCGACTACGGCGGCCAGCACCATCATGGCGGCAAGGCGGCTGCCAATGCGCAGGCGCGAGAACAGGCTGTAGCCCCAGTCCCAGCCCTGGCGCCAATGCCAAGCTGTAGCCGGATCTGAGCGGCGCTCAGGCGATGTGTGTGCAGCCATAGCGTAGGCCGGCGAGCCAGCGCACAGACTGCGCTGTGCCGCTAGCGGTTTTTGACTTGAGGGACGGCGCAGCAAGTGCAGGCGGTGCCGCCAAAGCAGAGAGTTCAAACATAAGCGCAGGGACACCGGGCATGGACGGAATGTCAGTGGGCCGCACCAAGGTGGCGCAAGCTGGGGCAAGGCGTGTTCAGGGCCTCTTGGAGGCCAGACGGCGAGGGCAGGGCGGTCTGGCCAACGGAGCTTAGTCAGTGAAGGGCTAAGGTTCGCACGAAAAGACGGGCGGCGTCAATCGATCTGGCGCAGAGGGCAGCGCCTACGCTTTTTGCACTATTGACTGTGCAGTGCTTCGCTGCTTTGGATGATGTCGGCCGCAACGTGGGCCAGTTTGCGCCGCTGCGCACGTGCGGCGCAGCGCAGCAGCTCAAAGGCGGCGCTGCGCTGCAAGCGGTACTGCATCATGGTGATGCCGGTGGCGACGCTGATGTCGCGGTCGCCATTGAGCGCCTCTTGCAGTTGCAGCTGGGCTTGGCGCAGCGCATCGAGCTCTTGTGCGCGCCGCAACGCCGCCTCAATCGTCGGGCGAATTTGGCTGATGGCCAAGGGCTTGACCATGTAGCTGAGCGCGCCCAACTGCGTGGCGCGTTCGACCGTGGCCGGGTCGCTGTAGGCGCTGAGTACCAAGAACGGCAGGTGCTCTAAGTCGCGCAGGCGCTGGGCCAGCTCCAAGCCGTCGCGTCCCGGCATATGCATATCCAAAACCGCCAAATCGGGGCGCACGCCGCTGGTCAGCAGTGCTTGTGCGTCGTCGACCGATTCCGCCGTGCTGACGCGGTAGCCGCTGGCGCGTAAACCGCCGGCGAGGGTGGTCAAAATCAAGCGGTCGTCGTCTACCAGCAGCAAATGGGCGGGTGCAGTGGAGTTCATAGCGTGGCGCTGTTGTCGGTTTGGATGGTGGGGGGCTGTAGCGTTAGTTCGACGGTGGTGCGCTGTGCCTCTTGCTGGCGCTGTAGTGTGGCGCCGTGGCGCGGCATCAGCGCCGCCACCAAGTCCAGCCCCATGTGCGCCGCCGTGCAGGCCGCTAGTGTGCCGGGTGGCGGCGTGCAATGGCAATGCGGGTTGGAGATGCTGATGTGTACCGTAGGCGCTGCGCCATCAACGTCTAGCCCTTGGCGCAGCACCACTTGCACATCTTGGTGCTCTTGGCCGCCGTGTTTGATGGCGTTGAGGATCAGCTCGTTGAGGATCAGCGCCACCGGTACCGCTTCGCTCGGCTGCAGTCGGCAAAAGTGCAGGTCGGGCGCTATCGTCAGGGCGACGGGCGTCTGCCACAGCGCTTCTTGGCCGGCGACCATGGCGCGCAGCAGCTCGCACAGGCGCACTTCGTCGATATGGGCGCCGCCTTGCAAGCCGTGGATGACGGCAATGCTTTGCGCTTGGCCCATCAGTTGCGTCAGCGGATCGTGCAGCTGCGGGTGTTCTTGCTCAAAGCGCTGCATCATGCCGATGAGGCCTTGCAGATTGTTTTTGATGCGGTGGTGTACCTCGCGCACCAAGGCGTCGCGGTGGGCATTTTCACGCGCTTGGTGCTGGGCGTGTTGCTGGGCTTGCTGCGCGTTTTGCCGCTCTTGCTCGGCCACGTAGGCGGCCAGCGACAGCCCGACCAGCGACAAAATCACGCTGTACGACCAGTAACCAAAGCCGTGGCTGGCCAGCAAGTCAGCGGCAAAAAAACCGCTGCCATGCAGCGTGCCGGCCAAGGCTTGCAGGGTGACCAAGCACAGCAGGCCGACAGTGCCCAGCATTCCCAGCCGCACTGCGGCCCAAGTGACAAACAAAAACATCCAATAGCCGCTGGCCACCGGTGCCAGCCACGTTTGCTGCCCGTTCAAAAAAATCACCTGCCCGGCGGCCAAGCTCAGTCCATACAGCAGCCAGCCTTCGGCCAAGTGCGGTAGTTTTTTGGGCGTTTGCAGATGGCGACAACACGCCAACAGCAGTGTGCTGACCAGCACCGTGCCCAAGGCGTTGCCCAGCCACCAATGCAGGCCAGTGCTCACCCAAGCGTCGCCCGTGATGTCGCCCAGCAGCCACAGCGCGCTGGCGTGAACCAGCGCGCCCAGCGCTGCGGCCACGGCGCCGGCATACGCCAGCCACTGCCAGTGGCCACTGCAGCGGTGGCTGCGCAGGTGCTGGGGGCGCAGTTGTTGCACCAGTGCGGCGCCCAGCACGGCAGCGCTGGTGCTGGCCAGCGCTTGGCCCAGTGCCATGGCGGCGCTGCTGTCGGGGGTGAGGACTTGTGCCAGCCACGCGCCCAGCAGCACGCTGGCAGCTAAACGCCTGCCGCCCCACAGCAGCAGCGCCAGCGCTACGCCGCCAGCCGGCTGAAACAGGTGGCTGGCTGGCCCGCCAGACGGGTACGGCGGCGCCAGCGTAGCCACCAGCAGATACAGCAAGGTGGCCGCTGTAAACGCCAGCCAGGGCGGCAGTGGGGTGGGGTGTTGGATGGGGAGGGGGCGGCGCAAAACCATGGAGTTGCTGTGGGCCGCAGAAATCAAAAATAAGGGTTAAAACGGGCTCTAGCCCTTATTGGGTAAGCGCTAGTAGCTATTATTTACGTAGCAGCCGCGCCGCTTCCAGCGCGAAGTAGGTCAGCACGCCATCGGCGCCGGCGCGCTTGAAGGCCAGCAGGCTTTCCATCATTACGGCGTCGTGGTCGAGCCAGCCGTTTTGGGCGGCGGCCTTGAGCATGGCGTACTCGCCCGAGACTTGGTAGGCAAAGGTAGGCACCTTAAATTCGTCCTTGACGCGGCGCACCACGTCCAGATACGGCATGCCGGGTTTGACCATCACCATGTC
>JAGNSH010000157.1 GCA_017988165.1 Giesbergeria sp.
TTATGACGATCAAGATTGGTATCAACGGCTTTGGCCGTATCGGCCGCATGGTGTTTCGCGCTGCGGTGCAAAACTTCAGCGACATTGAAGTCGTGGGCATTAACGACCTGCTCGAACCCGACTATTTGGCTTATATGTTGCAGTACGATTCGGTGCATGGCCGCTTCAAGGGCACGGTGTCGGTCGAGGGCAATATGCTTATCGTCAACGGCAAAAAAATCCGCCTGACGCAAGAGCGCGACCCGGCGCAGCTCAAGTGGAACGAGGTCGGCGCTGACGTCGTCATCGAAGCCACCGGTCTGTTCTTGACCAAGGAAACCGCGCAAAAGCACATCGACGCCGGCGCCAAGAAGGTCATCATGTCGGCCCCGTCGAAAGACGACACGCCGATGTTTGTGCATGGCGTCAACTGCAAGAGCTACGCCGGCCAAGCCATCATCAGCAATGCGTCATGCACCACCAACTGCTTGGCCCCTGTGGCCAAGGTGCTCAACGACAAGTGGGGCATCAAGCGCGGTTTGATGACTACCGTCCATGCAGCGACGGCCACGCAAAAAACCGTCGACAGCCCAAGCAACAAGGACTGGCGCGGTGGCCGTGGCATTTTGGAAAACATCATTCCGTCCAGCACCGGCGCTGCCAAAGCGGTCGGCGTGGTGATTCCGGCGCTGAACAAGAAGCTGACCGGTATGTCGTTTCGCGTGCCCACGTCGGACGTGTCGGTGGTCGACTTGACGGTCGAGCTGGAAAAACCCGCCACCTACGCCGAAATTTGCGCCGAAATGAAGGCCCAGTCCGAAGGCGCTTTGAAGGGTATCTTGGGCTACACCGAAGACAAAGTGGTCGCCACGGACTTTCGCGGCGAGAGCTGCACCAGCGTGTTTGATGCCGATGCCGGCATTGCGCTGGACACCACCTTCTTGAAGGTGGTGGCTTGGTACGACAACGAGTGGGGCTACTCCAACAAGTGCCTGGACATGGTGCGCGTGGTGACGGCCAAGTAACGGCCAAGTAATGGCCAAGTAAGCCAGCGCCCGGTCAGCGTTTGCTTTGACCCTAGCCGCCTGCATTGCGCAGGCGGCTTTTTTTTGCCTGCGCCGGGCAAAGGGGTACGCAGTTACGTGCGTAAGACAAGGCCCACGCGCAGCGGTGTGTTGCGCCTACGCGGCATGGCTTGGGGCCGTCCTCACAATGAAAAGGCTCTGTGACTATCTGCATACGCTCTGCTTTTTGGGGCGCTGCACCCCCCCAAAAAGGACTTCTTGCCATGCACACCACTCTCTTGATTCGCATCTGTATTGCCACGCTGGCCGCTGGCGCTTTGGCGGCTTGCTCCTCGACACCGCCGCCGATTGAAGCCATGGCGGTCGGGCGCAGCACGCTGCACCGCGTCTCGGCTGCGCCGAATGTGGCTGCTGATGCGCCGGTCGAATTGCAGCGTGCCCGCGACAAATGGGTGCAGGCAGAAAAAGCTATGAGCGACAAAGACTACGTGCAAGCGCGCCGCTTGGCCACCGAAGCTGCTGCCGATGCGCGCTTGGCTGAGTCCAAGGCCGATGCCGCCACCAGCGCCGCATCGCTCAAGCAGGTGCAAGACGGCATCCGCGCGCTGGACGAAGAAATCAAACGCCGTGCCCCGCGTTAACCCGTTCGCATTTAGCCGCGCCCCATTTTTTAAGGAATTTGCACCATGCACCCGACCCTTCGCCGCACCACCCTGTTAGCCACCGCCTTGCTTGCCGCCGGCCTGATGGGCGCTTGCGCCACCCACGCGCCTTTGCCGGCGCTGGAGCAAGCCCGCAGCAGCGTTGAGCGCACCAGTGCCGACCCCGCTGTGGGCCAATATGCCCAGATTGAACTGAAAGACGCGCGTGACACGCTGGCCCAGGCCGAGCAGGTCTGGAGCAGTGATGGCGATGAGCCCGAGGCCAAACACTTGGCTTATTTGGCCCAGCAGCGCGCCGAGATTGCCAGCAACACCGCCCGCACGCGCCTGCTGGATGCACAAATTCAGCAAGCCGGCAGCGAAAACGACCGCCTGCGTCTGCAAGCGCGCACCGCCGAAGCCGACCAAGCCACCCAGCGTGCCCAGCAAGCGCAGCAGCAAGCCAGCCAAGCACAGCAACAAGCCATGAGCGCCGAGCAGCGCGCGGCGCAGCAGCAGGCGCTAGCGCGCAGTGCGCAACAGCGCGTTGATGTGTTGGAGGCGCAATTGCGCGAACTTGAAGCGCAGCAAACCGAGCGCGGTTTGCTGGTCACCTTGGGCGACGTGCTGTTTGCCTTCGACAAGGCCGAGTTGTCGGCGCAAGCGGCGCCGCGTTTGGACAAGTTGGCGCGCTTTTTGACGCAATTTCCTGAGCGCAAAGTGCTGATTGAGGGCTATACCGACAGCGTCGGTGCCCAGGCCTACAACCTGAGCCTGTCCGAGCGCCGCGCCCAAGCGGTGCGCGCTGCCTTAGCGCAGCGCGGTATCGACAGCGCCCGCATTGCCGCCCACGGCTACGGCAAAGCGCACCCCGTGGCCGACAACCACAGCGCCGATGGCCGGGCCATGAATCGCCGCGTGGAAATTGTCATCACCGACGACCAAGGTAATTTGCGCGGCCGTTAAAAATTTCAGTGACAGGTGCAGACACGTTCCCTCAGCGTGTCTGCTTTGCCCCCGGTTGGTGCTGCCCTCAGTTCCTGCCGGGGGCTTTTTTGTGCTATCGAGGCCACAAATGGAGGCAAAAAAGTCTGGTTATGCGTTTTTGTTTTGGGTCTATGCGTGGGCCAGACATAATTCGCGCCAAGCCCTGCCCCGGCGGTCACCCGTTCGGACAGGGCTTTTGCACGCCGTGGGCGTGCCAATCGCTGTGTGCCACTTGTGTAGTGGCGTTGTTGTTTCTGTCTCCCTGCAATTTGAAAGCCCTCCATGCGCCAAGAAAGCGACTTTATCGGTGTCAAAACCATTCCCCCCGCAGCCTACTGGGGTGTCCACACCGCTCGCGCTATCGAAAATTTCCCCATCACCGGCCACAGCGTGGCCCAAATGCCCGAACTCATCCGCGCGCTGGCGCTGGTGAAAAAAGCCGCTGCCCACGCCAACGTGCAGCTGGGCGCCATCCATGCCAGCCAAGGCGATGCCATTGCCAAAGCCTGTGACGACCTGATCGCCGGCAAGCTGCACACCGAATTTGTCGTCGACGTCATCCAAGGCGGCGCTGGCACCTCGACCAACATGAACGCCAACGAAGTGATTGCCAATTTGGCGCTAGAGCACCTCGGTTTGGCCAAAGGCCGCTACGACGTCATCGACCCCAATGACCACGTCAACGCCTCGCAAAGCACCAACGACGTCTACCCCACCGCACTGAAGCTGGCGACGTGGTTTGGCGCACAAAAATTACTCACCGCGCTGGCCAGCCTGCGCGGCGCTTTTGAAGCCAAAGCCCGCGAATTTGACCGTGTGCTGAAAATTGGCCGCACCCAGCTGCAAGACGCGGTGCCGATGACGCTGGGCCAAGAGTTCACCGCCTTCGTCAGCATGCTTGCCGACGACGAAAAACGCCTGCGCGACTCGCTGTTTTTGATGACCGAAGTGAACCTGGGCGGCACCGCCATCGGCACCGGTATCAATGCACCGGTCGGTTACGTGGACTTGGTGATTCCTGAGCTGGCGCGCCTGTCGGGCGTGCCAGTCACCAAAGCCGCCGACATGATTGCCGCCACCGCCGACACCGGCGCGTTTGTCGATATCTCCGGCATCTTGAAGCGCATTGCCAGCAAGCTGTCCAAAATCAGCAACGACCTGCGCTTGCTGTCGTCCGGCCCGCAAGCCGGTGTGGGCGATATTCGCCTGCCGGCGCGCCAAGCTGGCTCGTCGATCATGCCGGGCAAGGTCAACCCCGTTATCCCCGAGGTGATGAACCAAGTCTGCTTTGAAGTGATTGGCAACGACGTCGCCATCACCATGGCGGCTGAAGCCGGCCAATTGCAGCTCAACGCCTTTGAGCCGCTGATGGGCTGGGCGCTGCACAAAAGCCTGATGCACTTGGTGGGCGCTTGCCACACCTTGCAGGTCAACTGTGTTGAAGGCATTGAAGCCAACCACGCTTTGCTGCAAGCGCGCATGGACGAGTCGATCACGCTGGTGACGGCGCTCAACCCGATCATTGGCTACGCCAAAGCCTCCTCCATCGCCAAAGCTGCCATGCACAGCGGCCAATCGATTGCCGAGGTTGCCGAGCAGCTGGGCATCATGAGCCAGGCCGAAATGAAGCAACTGCTGGTGCCCGAGAACCTGACCCAAGCCGGCACCCTGAGCGCTCCAGCCGCCCGCTTGGCGCAGGCGGCCTAAGGCGCGCGCTGGGCCACTGCCTTAGTAGTGCGGTGGCAGCTCGTCGCGCAGATTGCGCGGCGCGCTGCTGCTGTCGGACGGTTGCTGGCGCAGCTGTTGTAGCTCGTGCAGCAGCGCATCGATTTGCAATTGCTGGCGGTAAACCATCAGGTTCAGTTGCTCCAGCAAGTCTTCGCTGTAGCTGGCTTTGATTTCCAGCGCAGTCAGGCGCTGGTCGGTGTCAGAAGTGGAGTCCATAGCGCCGCATTGGACAGGAGTTTTATGCCGCTGGCGACGTGCCTACAGCAATTTGTGATGAAAACAGCCTCTAGCCCTTATGTAGTAAGCGGTTATAGCTATCAAAAAAGAAGTTAATAGGGCAAAAAAATGCCCCGTTGCCAATGGCAGCGGGGCGGTGTTCAGGGCCTAGAGCGCTTACTCTTCTTCAGGCGGCTCGTGTGTGCGGATGGTCTCGCGGGCATTGCGGTCTTTGAGGCGACCCAAGTCAGCATCCAAAGCCCGGGTCAGCTTTTCGAGCGCACCGGTAAAGGCGTCGGCCACTTTGCTGGCATCGGCCGTCACGGTGA
>JAGNSH010000156.1 GCA_017988165.1 Giesbergeria sp.
AGCGCTTGGTGAACGGGTAAAGAACCGTCACCAGCAGCGCCGGCACCGACCACGCCACCGCCGCCCACGTCGTCGTCAACACCAGCGCCAGCGCCAGCAGCGCCAGCACCGCGCCCACGGCCAGCGCTTCTTTGACAGAGACCAGCCCACTGGTGATGGGCCGCTGCACCGTGCGCTTGACGTGGCGGTCAAAGTCGCGGTCGGCCACGTCGTTGATGCAGCAGCCGGCGCTGCGCATCAAGATGGTGCCCAGCGCAAACACGCCCAGCAAATGCCAGCCCGGAAAGCCGTCCGCCGCCAACCACAAAGCGCTCAACGTCGGCCAAATCAGCACCAGCCAGCCAGCGGGGCGGTTCCAGCGGATCAAATCAAGGTACAGAGACAAACGGCTGCGCGCGGGAGAGGTCATGCCAAACAAAGAGGGGGAGAAAAAACAAGCGCCCGTTATAGGCCAAAGACAGGCCAAAGCCCAGTGCGCGCCCCAAAACAAAAACCGGCCCCAAGGGCCGGTCAAGTCACTAAAGCTTCTAGACCGCAGGCTCAATCAAACGGCTGCGGGCGCTTGGTCTTGTCGCTCGACGGCGGCAGGATCGGCAGCACCATTTGCGGCTGATCGCCGGTCAGCGTCTTCAGGAAAGCAACAATTTTGCCGTTCTCATCGTCGCTGAACTTGCGCCCCAGTTGCAGGCGGCCCATCACGTCAACCGCTTGGGCCAAGGTGTCGGCCGAGCCGTCGTGAAAGTAGGGGTAGGTCAACTCGACGTTGCGCAGCGTGGGCACTTTAAAGTTAAAGCGGTCGGCATCGTTGCCGGTGACGGCGGAGCGCCCTTCAGCCGTGCTGGTGGTTTTGTAGGGCTCGACAATGCCCATTTTCTGGAACGAGTTGCCGCCCAAGTTGGGGCCGTTGTGGCAGGCGACGCAGCCGCTGTCTTTGAACAGTTTGTAGCCCGCCAGCTCGTCGTTCTTCAAGGCCTTTTTGTCGCCTTGGAGCCACTGGTCAAAACGCGAGTTGGGCGTGACCAAAGTTTCTTCAAACGCGGCAATGGCGGTAGTGACTTCGGCAATCGTCAGTTTGTCGTGTCCAAAGACGGTTTTAAACTCTTGGACATATTGCGGAATTGAGCGCAGCAAATCAACTGCCAGCTCATGGGTAAATGCCATTTCACCCGGATTGGCAATCGGGCCGCCGGCCTGCTCTTTCAGGTCTTTGGCGCGGCCATCCCAAAACTGCGCCAAATTCAGGCTGGAGTTGAGCACCGTGGGCGAGTTAATCGGGCCTTGCTGCCAGCGGTCGCCAATCGAGCTTTTCAGGTTGTCCGAGCCGCCCATGCTCAGGTTGTGGCACGAGTTGCACGAGATAAAGCCCGACTTGGACAAGCGCGGGTCAAACCACAGCTTTTTGCCCAACTCGACCTGACCGGGGTTGGTAATTTTGGCGGGGGCAATGGGCTGCACCGGCTCCGTGGCCATAGCCGGCGCAGCACACAGGACGGCGGCGGCACAAGAAACTGCGCTCAAAAAACCACGAAAAGAATAAACATTCATTATTAAACCCTCTTTGATTGATATGAAAAACCGTCAAATTAACAGCCATTAAAAATTCTGAAGGCTGCTGTTATCTGAATAAATTTTTACACACTATCAAAAGGGTTAATTCAACAACAAAGTGATTTACTCGGACTATATAAATTGCTATTACAGTCCCAGTTTTCGTGATTGATGTACGTCAATTTTGGCGGCTTATTCTTCCAGCAGCGAGCGCAGCATCCACGCGGTTTGCTCGTGCACCGTCATGCGCTGGGTTAGCAGGTCGCAGGTGGGTTCGTCGCCGGCTTTATCGGCCACGGGGAACAGCTGGCGCGCGGTGCGGGCGACAGCTTCGTGGCCTTGCACCAGCAGGCGCACCATTTCCAGCGCCTTGGGCGGCTGCGAGGGCGCGTCAGCAATGCTGGCCAGCTTGCCAAAGTCGGCATACGAGCCGGGCGCCACATGGCCCAGCGAGCGGATGCGCTCGGCAATCGGATCGACCGCATTCCACAGCTCGGTGTATTGGCCCATGAACATCAGGTGCAGGGTGTTGAACATCGGCCCAGTGACGTTCCAGTGAAAGTTGTGCGTCGTCAGGTACAGCGTGTAGGTGTCGGCCAGCAGGTGCGACAGGCCCGCCGCAATCGCCGCGCGGTCTTTGTCGTTGATGCCGATGTTGATGGCGCTGCTGGTGGCGGACTCTTGAGTTGCTGATTTGGTAGCGGATTTAGCTTTGGTAGCCATGGTGTGTCCTCATAACGTGTGAAAAATTACTGTAGCGCACGGCGGGCGGCGCCGTTGTAAGCGCTTAAGCCGTTTTTACGCCATTTAAGCGCCCAACGCCACCCGCATCACACCCGCAGCACACCCGCCAGCGCGCAGGCATAAACGGTGTTGCGCAGCGCGGCGATGGCTTCGTAGCGCGTAAAGCTGCGCCGCCACACCAGCACCACGCGGCGCGTGGGCGGCGCACTGGCGTCGCTCTCGCACACCGGCAAATAGCACAGGTGGTTTTCGTCTTGGTAGCGCTGGCGTGTCTCGGGCTGCAAGGCCGCCGGCGGCACCGCCAAACGCGGCACCAGCGTCACGCCCATACCAGCGGCCACCATGTGTTTGATGGTCTCCAGCGAGGAGCCTTCAAAGGCTTTGCGAATGCCCTCGGTGTGGCTGGCGTAGCGGGCAAATTCGGGGCACACCTGCAGCACATGATCGCGAAAGCAGTGGCCCGCGCCCAGCAGCAGCAGGGTTTCGTTTTTTAACTGCTCGGCACTGATGCTGCCCTGCGCTGCCAGCGGGTGCGTGCTGGGCAAGGCCGCCAAAAATGGCTCGTCGTACAACGGCGCCACGGCCAGTCCGGCATCAGGAAACGGCTCGGCCAAGATGGCGCAATCGATCTCGCCCGTGCGCAGCATGTCTAGCAGCTTGACGGTGAAGTTTTCTTGCAAAATCAGCGGCATTTGCGGTGTGCGCTCAATCGACTGGCGCACCAGCTCGGGCAGCAAATACGGGCCAATGGTGTAGATGACGCCCAGCGTCAGCGCCCCAGCCACCGGATCTTGGCCGCGCCGGGCAATTTCTTTGATAGCAGCAGCCTGCTCCAGCACGCTTTGCGCCTGGCGCACAATTTTTTCGCCCAGCGCGGTCACGCTGACTTCGCTGGCGCTGCGCTCAAACAGCTTGACCTGCAGCTCTTCTTCTAGCTTTTTAATGGCCACCGACAGCGTCGGCTGCGAGACGTGGCAGGCCTCGGCGGCGCGGCCAAAGTGCTTTTCACGCGCTACAGCGACGACGTATTTGAGCTCAGTCAAGGTCATGAGAGGGCCAGTGTAAGCAAGATCGAAGGCTGTCGTTAGTACGGTTCTCAAGGCCACCCATGCGTCCTATGATGCACAACATATGACCTCTCACACCAGCAGATCCCTTCATTTCCGCCTCTGGGCAGTGATCGGCTTGGCCTGTCTTCCGGTATTTCTAATGGCTTTTTTAGATTACCGAGAACAACGCCAAGCTGCGGTGGTGGGCCTAAAAAATGAAGTCAACCGTATGCTCAACGCCGTCCACATGACGCAAGAAACGGCCTTGCGCAGCATACGCCAAACCTTCGACATCATGGCCCGTGCCGATAATTTGCAGTCGATGGATAGCGCCGACTGCTCAGGTTTAGCGCGCCGCCTGATGGCGTCGATGGAAAACATCGCCAACATTGGCGCGGCACTGCCCGACGGCACTTTGTTTTGCAGCGCCCTGCCTTTGCGCGCACCCGTCTCGGTCAGCGATCGCCCGTGGTTTTTGAATGCGCTCGCCGGCACGGGCCTTACTGCCGGCCAAGTGCTCGTCGGGAAAGTCTCCGGCAAAGCCGGCATAACGCTAGGCTACCCGGTGCGCGATGCGCAAAACCAGATCCAAGCCGTTTTGTTTACCACCATCCAAATGAGCTGGTTTGACCAGATGGCGACCCAGTACAAGCTGCCCCCAGGCTGGAGCACTTTTTTACTCAACCACACCGGCGAAGTGCTGTCCTACCACCCCAGAACGCAAGGCACTTCCATCCAGCGCCTGCCGCCCGAAATCACCCAGCGCTTTTTGCAAGCGCAACAAAGCGGCGCTGAAGTCAGCGAACTCGAAGGCTTGGACGGCCACCGACGGATGTACGGCTTAGTGTCACTGCGCTTGTCGCAAGACCCGCTGCTGGTGGCCGTCGGCGCCCCGGTAGATCGCACCGTGGCCGACATTGACAAGGGCTTTTGGCTGCGCATCGCGCTGCTGGGCGCTATTGCCTTGCTGTCGGCATTGACGGCACGTTTTTATGTCTACGGCCTGATCGAGGCGTGGACGCGCAAGATCACGGCAGCCCCCCACCGCGTGGCAGCAGGGCAGCTGCAAACGCCGATTGCGCACTACTCACCGGTGCAAGAGCTGCAAGCAGCCGAGCGCGGCATCAACCACATGGCCAATGAACTGCAAAAGCGCGACACCGAGCTGCGCCGCCTGTCTGCGGCGGTCGAGCAAAGCCCCGAGAGCATCGTCATCACCGACACGCAGGCGCGTATCCAGTACGTCAACACCGCCTTTGAGCACAACACCGGCTACACGCGTGAAGAAGTGCAAGGAAAGAACCCGCGCATCTTGAACCGTGGCAAAACCGACCCCGCCACCTACAAAGCTATGTGGGCAGCACTGACGTCGGGCCAAGCATGGCGCGGCGAGCTGATCAACACCCGCAAGGACGGCTCGACCTACATCGAAATGGCCATCATTGCGCCCATCGTCGATGCCCACGGCCAAGTGACGCACTTTGTCGCCACCAAAGAAGACATCACCCAGAAAAAGAAGTCTGAAGAGCAAGTCCACCGGCTGGCCTATTACGACGCCCTGACC
>JAGNSH010000158.1 GCA_017988165.1 Giesbergeria sp.
CCCGCACGCCCGTGCGGTAAATGCCCAAACCGGCCAGCAAAATGGCCGCCGCTGCCAGCACCATGCCAGCGCCCTGCCACAGCGGCGTATCAGGCCCCAGCAGGTGCAGCAGCTCAGCACCAGTGGCCGCCAGCAAGGCCGCCGCAATGCGGCGCGGGCCGGGCAGGCTGCTGTGGTCGTGGTCGTGGTCGTGGTCAGCGGTAGCGGTAGCGGTGTGCTGCGCGTGCGCAGAATCCGTACGGCTGGGTGCCGCGCAGGTGCTGTCGCTGGAACAGCACGAAATATTCAAGCGTGGCCCGGGGGCGTGGCGGTCTACAGAAGCGCTCTTGTCTGACATACCTATTTCCATTCTTGGGCAGAAACTGCTCTGCCATGCCATGATTGGAATCCTTAAAGCCACTTGAAGGTCAAGCCATGTCTGCTGATAGCCCTGCCCTGCGTATTGGTGATGCAGCCCAGCGATCGGGCATCAGCGCGGCCAATATTCGCTATTACGAGAAAGAAATGCTCCTCAGCCCTTGCAGCAGAAGCGCTAACAGCTATCGTTTGTATAGCGAAAGCGACATCCACCGGCTGCGTTTTATTCGCCTGTGCCGGGCGATGGATATGTCGCTGGACGAGGTGCGCACGCTGTTGGCGCTGGAGGGTGATGTGCCACTGGACGCGCACACCGCCTGCCACACGCTGGACCAGCACCTGGAGCACGTGCGCACGCGGCTGCAAGAGTTGCGGGCGCTGGAGCGCGATTTGCGCGCGCTGCGCAGCCGCTGCGATGGCCAAGATGCGCATTGCCACGTCATCGACGCCCTGCACGCGCAGGCCGATGTGCAGCCAGCGGCACTCGGGCGCGCTGCACCAGCCAAACGCCACGTATAAAATACTATGAAAATAGTAGCTACAAGCGCAAGCAAATAAAGGGCTAGAGGCCGTTTTGACTATAAATTTAATAGGTATTCAGTATGATGCAGCCATGATGACGCACCGGCCCGAATATTCAGCACCCGACCGCCTGTGGAGCACCGTGCGGCGCTGGGCGTTGGCGTGGGGGCGCATTATTTATTGGGGCGCAGTGGTGCTGGTGCTGGTGCTGTCGCCGTCGAGCTACACCCGCGCCGGGCGGCGCAGTTTGATGCGTCACCTGTACCACGGCACAGCGCCCAATTTGCTGGGCTTTACGGTGCTGGCAGCGCTGCTGTGCTTGGTGATTACGCACATCGTCGTCGTCACCGCGCTCAGTTACGGCCTGTCGCGCTATGCGCTGGAGATGGTGATCCGCGTGCTGGTGCTAGAGCTCATTCCGCTGACGGCGACGCTGTTTGTCGCCATGCGCTGCACCATTGCGCACGGCGCGCAGTTGGCGCAGTTACGCCAGTCGGGCTATTTGGCCGCGCTGCGCCGTGCGGGGGGCGACCCGGTGCGCATGGAGCTGCTGCCGCGCGTAGTGGCCGGTATGTTTGCCAGCATCACGCTGGCGGCGCTGTCGTGCGTGGTGGCGCTGGTGATGGCGTATTTGAGCGTCTATGGCTTCAATCTGGCTGGCTTGCCGTCGTACACCCGGATGTTTGGCCAGGTGTTTGCCCCGGCGGTGACGCTGGTGTTTGTGCTCAAAACGCTGTTTTCCAGTATGGCCGTGGCGCTGATTCCGGCCACCGCCGGCCTGTACGACACCGGCGAGCGCGCCCGGCCCGACTCTGAGCTGGGCGGCTTGGCGCGGATGTTTGCCGTGCTGCTGCTGATCGAAGTGGTCTCGCTGGTCGGCAATTACTATTGACCCCCCATGAACACCCCTTCTTCCTCAAGCTCTGCGCCGCCGGTGCCGCCTGCGCCGCCCCTGCCACCGCCCGAGACGCTGGCGCCAGTGGCGCATTTGCAGCTCAAAGCCACGGCGCTGTTGCTGCTGACGCTGGCGCTGATTTTTGGCTCGGGCGTGTATTTGCTGTACGCACGCGGCGCCTTTGAGCCCACGCAAACGCTGGTGCTGACGGCGGACGACTCTGAAGGCGTGGTCGTCGGCATGGACATGACGTTTTCGGGCTTTCCGATTGGCCGGGTGCGCCGCATTGAGCTGACCGGCGACGGCACCGCCCACATCATCGTGGACGTGCCGCGCAAAGACGCGCACTGGCTGCGCCAGTCCAGCATGTTTACGCTGGTGCGCGGCATTGTCGGCGGCACCACCATCAAGGCCTACAGCGGCATCCTCAGCGACCCGGTGTTGCCCCCAGACGCCGTGCGCCCGGTGCTGCGCGGCGACGCTACGGCAGAAATTCCGATGCTGATGTCCTCGGCGCGCGAGCTGATCGGCAACCTGAACGCGCTGACCGCACAAGACTCGCCGCTGGGCGCCAGTCTGGCCAACGTGCAGGCACTGACCGAGCGCCTAAAAAACCCCGGCGGCGTGCTGCAAGTGCTGATGGGCAGCGAGAGCGATGCCAAAAAACTGGTCGTCACGCTGGACCGCACCAACGCGCTGTTGGCCCGCATCGATGGCATGGCCGCCAAGGCCGATACCCAAGTTTTTGGCCCCAACGGCGTGATGCCCGAAGTGCGCGCCACGGTGGTGCAGCTCAATGGCCTGCTGGCCGATACGCGCGCCAGTCTGAAAAAAGTCGATGCCGTGCTGGCCGAGGCCCAAGCCATCGGTGCCAACGTGCGCGAGGGTACGGCTGACCTAGGCGCTCTGCGCGCCGAGGTCGAAAGCAATCTGACGCAAATCGAGAGCTTGGTCAACGACATCAACCGCAAATGGCCGTTTGCCCGCGAACACGGGGTGAAATTGCCATGAAGCTGCGTCCCTATTTCTTAGCGGCTGCGCTGGGCTTGGCGCTGCTGGGTGGCTGCGCCAACCAACCCCCGGTGCCCGATTGGCAAATGACCGCTGACAGCACGGCGCAGCGCGGCATTGCCGCCTTTTTGCAAGGCAACCAGCGCGTCGAAAAACTTGAATTTGAGCGCGCCCGCGCCGCCACCGCCCGCACTGGCGACCCGGTGCTGCTGGCGCGCTTGGAGCTGCTGCACTGCGCGGCGCAAGTCGCCAGCTTGAAGCTGGGGCTGTGCGCCGCGTTTGAGGCGCTGCGGCCCGATGCCGGCGCGCCAGAGCAGGCCTATGCCGACTATTTGGCGGGCCAAGTGCCCGCCAGCGACGCCCGCCAGATAGCCCTGCTGCCGCCGGCGCAGCACAGCGTGGCCAGCGCCGCCAACCCGGCGGCTGCAGTGGCCGCGCTGCAAGCCATCGCCGATCCGCTGTCGCGCTTGGTTGCTGCGGGCGTGCTGCTGCAAACCGGCCGCGCGGGGCCGGCGGTAATGGCGCTGGCCGCCGACACCGCCTCAGCCCAAGGCTGGCGGCGGCCTTTGCTGGCGTGGCTGCTGCTGCAAAGCAAAAGTGCCCAAGCAGCGGGTGACGCGCCAGAAGTAGCGCGGCTGCAGCGGCGCATTGCCATCGTCGAATCTGGCGGAACAACCCCTTGACTGCCCCCATTGCCAAAACAGCGCTGACCCAAACTTGGATGGCGCTGGCGGTGCGCGAGATTGAGCGCAGCGGCCCGCTGGACGACAGTGCCGTCATGGCCGAAGCGATGCGCCGGCACAGCCATCCCCAAGAGCGCCTGCGCGAGCGCGCTTGGCTGCTGGGCCAGCGCTTGGGACTAGATACGCACATGGCCCATTGGCGCGACGCCGCTTGGCTGCTGGGCGCTGCATTGAGCGTGGCGGTGCTGCTGCTGGCCAACGGCATCGTCTTTGCCATGTTGAGTGATGCGCGCAGCATCAACGCCGGCAGCGCATTTGTCGCCGCCTTGGGGGTGCATGCGCTGACCTTGCTGCTGTGGCTGGCCGGCTTGCTGTGGTTGCAGCGCTGGCCGGGAGCGGGAATGGGGTTATCGCTGGGAAAGCTGCTGCTGCAACTGCTGGCACGCTGGCCACTGGGAGAAAAAATGCAGCGCCCCCATGCGCTGGCGTTGGTGAGCGGGGCCAAGCAGTTGCTGCGCTCGTCACGCTTGGCACCGTGGGCGTTTGGGCTGGTCAGCCATGTGGTGTGGACGGCCTCGTTTGTGCTGGTGCTGCTGGGCTTGCTGCTGGCGTTTGCCCTGCGCCAATACCAGTTGACGTGGGAAAGCACCATCCTCAGCCCCGCGTTTTTTGATGCTTTCGTCCGCACCACCGGCTGGCTGCCGGGGTTGCTGGGGTTTGCCGTGCCCGAAGGCGTGGCGGCTTTGCGGGTGGATGCCGCCACCGGGCAGCTGGCCATTCCGGCGCGCACCGGGGCGCTGTGGCTGCTGGGCTGCGTGCTGGTGTATGGCTTGTTGCCGCGCGCCTTGTGCGCGGCGCTGTGCTGGGGAGTGTGGCAGCGGCGCAAAAACCGCGTGGCGCTGGACACGGCGGACCCGTACTTCAGGCAACTGCTGGCACGCTTTGCGGCGTTGCAGCCGTCGCTGATTAGCGATATGGAACACGCTCTGCCCAGCAGCGCACCGACCGTGGCATTGCCTGCTGGTGCCTATCAGCCGGTGCTAGCGCTGGTCGGCTTTGAGCTGCTGCCCACGCCCGACTGGCCACCGCAGCTGGCGACCCGCGCCGCGCTGGTCGAATGCATTGCCGGCAGCATCGAAGAGCGCAGCCAAGTATTGGCCGCGCTGGCGCAACTGCGCCCGCAGGCGCTGGTGCTGGTGTGTGACGCCGCCGCCACGCCCGACCGGGGCACCGAGCGGTTTTTGCGCGACGCCTGCCGCCATGCCGAGCACTGCGCGCTGTGGTTGCTGGACCCTAACGTCACTAACGACAAACCACCCCAGCGCTGGCACGACTGGCTC
>JAGNSH010000040.1:0-9313 GCA_017988165.1 Giesbergeria sp.
CGCGGTCTTTTTCTTCGGGGCGATAGGCTTGCATCGCCAGCGTGGTGCTGCCGGTGAACAAGAAATTCCAGCCGACGCCCAACAGCGCCAACGCAATGGTGAACTGGTGCAGGTCTTGCCCCGACAAGGCCACCAGCACACAGGCCAAATTGAGCAACACGCCGACGCCCATGATGGTCAGCACGCCAAAGCGCTGAATCAAATGCCCGGTGACAAAGCCCGGCGCAAACATACCGATGACGTGCCACTGCAACACCAAGGCGGCGTCGCTGAATTCGTAGCCGCAGACCTGCATGGCCAGCGGCGTGGCGGCCATCAGCAAATTCATCACGCCGTAACCGAGTGCTGCGCCCATCACGGCGACGGCAAATTTGGGCTGGCGCAGCAACTGGCCCAGCGAGCGCCCCGGTGCAGCAGCGGCGCTGGCAGCGCGGGCGGCGGCCGAGGGCAGCGCCTCAAAGCGAATCAGCGCCATGCAAACCATCGACAACACGGCCACGCCCACCAGTGCGATATAGGCACCGACAAACGGCACGCTAAACACGTCGCGCGCGTGCTGCGCTACGTTGGGCCCGGCAATGGCGCCGAGCAAACCGCCGGCCAGCACCAGCGACACCGCGCGGTCACGCAAGGCCACGGCGGTCAGTTCAGCGGCGGCAAAGCGGTACAGCTGGCCGTTGGCGCTGTAGTAGCCCGCCACCAGCGTGGCGCTGCACAGCAGCCAAAAATTGCCGGTGAACGCCGCCTGCGCGCACAGCAGTGCCGACACCAGCGCCACCACCAAGCCAATTTGAAACGACACCTGCCGCCCCCAGCGCCGCTGCGCGCGCGCCACCAGCGGCGTGGCCAGCGCGCCGCCGACGACGTAGCCCATCACCGGCAGCGTCGCCATCCAGCCATACGGCGCCAGTTGCAGGCCGACCAGGCCGTTGATGGCGATGAAGACGACGTTGTTGGTCAGAAAGAGGCCTTGGCACAGGGCCAGCAGCCACAGGTTTTTATTCATGGTGGGCGGGGGGAGCAAAACGTGCCAGCCGCCGACTGCGGTAATGGCACAGTAAAACAATCAGGCATTTGGCGGCGTCTTGACACATATCAGGACGTGCGGGGGTGGTCTGCGTATGGTCACGGGGCTGTGTAAAGGTGCGCTTCTCGCGCCCACGTTTAACACCCACGAGTATGCAAGACCTGACCTCCCCCGACCGCGCCGCCGCTCTGGCCGACGCCCCTGCCCAGCCCGTTGAATCCAAGCCCTTTGAACTCGTCTGCCCGGCCGGCAGTCTGCCCGCGCTGAAGGCGGCGGTAGACCACGGCGCCGACTGCGTTTACTTGGGCCTGCGCGATGCCACCAACGCGCGCAATTTTGCCGGCCTGAACTTTGACGAGGCCGCCATTGCCAACGGCATTGCCTACGCCCACGCCAAAGGTGCCAAGGTGTTTATGGCGCTCAACACCTACCCGCAGGCGGGCAACCCCGGGCTGTGGCGCAGTGCGCTCGACAAAGCCGCTGATTTGGGCGTCAACGCCGTCATCCTGGCCGACCCTGGCCTGATGCAGTACGCCGCGCAAAAGCACCCCCAACTGCGCCTGCACCTGTCGGTGCAAGGCTCGGCCACCAACTACGACGCCATCAACTTCTACCGCGAGCAGTTCGGCATCGTGCGCGCGGTGTTGCCGCGCGTGCTGTCGCTGGAACAAGTGCAGCGCGTCATCGAGCGCACGCCGGTGGAGATTGAAGTGTTTGGCTTTGGCAGCCTGTGCGTGATGGTCGAAGGGCGCTGCGCGCTGTCGTCGTATGTGACGGGCGAGTCGCCCAACACGCACGGCGTGTGCTCGCCGCCCAAAGCGGTGCGCTGGGTCGAAACCCCGCAAGGGCGCGAGTCGCGCCTGAACGGCGTGCTGATTGACCGCTACGCCCCCGGCGAAAACGCCGGCTACCCGACGCTGTGCAAGGGCCGTTTTGACGTCGGTGACGACGAGAACTACTACGCCATCGAAGAGCCGACCAGCCTGAACACGCTCGAACTGCTGCCCCAGCTGATGAAGATGGGCGTGCGCGCCCTCAAGGTCGAGGGCCGCCAGCGCAGCCCGGCCTACGTGGCGCAAGTCACCAAGGTGCTGCGCGAGGCCATCGACCAGTGCATTGCCAACCCGCACCGCTACGCGCCCAAACCGGCGTGGATGGCCAGCCTCGACCAGGTCGCCGAAGGCCAGCAACACACGCTGGGCGCCTACCACCGCCCTTGGAAATGAGGCCGCAAAAATGACGACGACGATGAACGCCCCCGCTTTGAAACTCTCCCTCGGCCCGCTGCTGTATTACTGGCCGCGCGACACCACCATCGCCTTTTACGACGCCGTGGCGCAGATGCCGGTGGACATCGTCTACCTGGGCGAAACCGTCTGCTCGCGCCGCCACGAAATGCGTCTGGCCGACTGGCTGGTCATTGCCGAGCGCCTGCGCGCTGCCGGCAAAGAGGTGCTGCTGTCGACGCAAGTGCTGCTCGAATCGACGGCTGAAGGCGGCACCATGCACAAAATTGCCGCCCAAAATGATTACCCCGTCGAAGCCAACGACATGGGCGCAGTGCAGCGCCTGAGCGGGCAAAAGCCGTTTGTCGCCGGGCCGCAGCTCAATCTGTACAACCTGCCCTCGCTCACTTGGATGGCCAGCTTGGGTGCCAGCCGCTGGGTGATGCCGCTGGAGATGCGCCGCGCCGACCTGGCCGTGCTGCAAGCCGGTCGCCCCGCCGGGCTGGAGACCGAAGTGTTTGCCTATGGCCGGATGCCGCTGGCGTATTCGGCGCGCTGCTTTACCGCGCGCCACCGCAATCTGCCCAAGGACGACTGCCAGTTCAGCTGCATTGCCCACCCCGACGGCCTGCTGCTGAATACGCGCGAGAGCGAGCATTTCTTGGTGCTCAACGGCACGCAAACGCAGTCGGCGCGGGTCTACAACTTGATTGAATCGGTGCCGCAAATGCAGGCCATGGGCGTTGACGTGCTGCGCATCAGCCCGCAAGCCGAGCACACCGGCGACATCGTGGCGCTGTTTGACGCGGTGCGCCGGGGCGCGCTGGCACCCAGCGCCGCGCAAGCAAAGTTAGAGCCGCTGATGCCCGAGCAGGGTTGTAACGGCTACTGGCACGGCCAGCCGGGACTAGACTGGGTCAGCGCCACTGCGGGCGCCTTGGCTTGAGCGGCACCCGGCCATTTTTAAGCCAAATTTAAGCAAAACAGCCCTCTAGCCCTTACGTAGCAAGCGCTTGTAGCTATCAAATAAGGAGTTTTTAATGCATTCCTCCGTCCCTTCTGTTTCTTCTGCGGCGGCGGCTGCCTCGCTGTTTCCGACGACGGTGCCTGCGCCGGTGGCGGCGCTGCTGTCGCGCTTGCCGGCCTTTCCCGGCTCGGCGCTGCTGACCACGGCCTTGAACGTCAGCATTGCCCGCCAATTGCCGTCTGACGTGGCAGCGATGTTGCTGCACAAGCGCCTGCGCATTCAGGTCAGCGATGCGCGCATCACGTTTGACTTCACTTGGACTGGCGGCGCTTTTGCTCCGCGCGCACGCTTTGCGCAGACTGACCTGTGCATCAGCGCCTCCGCACACGATTTTTTGCGCCTGGCCCAGCGCCAAGAAGACCCCGACACGCTGTTCTTTAACCGCCGCCTGTCGATGGAAGGCGACACCGAGCTGGGCTTGGTGGTTAAAAACACGCTGGACGCACTAGAACTGCCGGTGCTGGATTTGCAGCAATGGGCACCGCGCCAAGTGCTGGCCCGGCTGGCGGCGCTGCGCCCGGGAGGCTTGCCGGGCGGCTTTCCCGGAGCGCGGCCATGAACGCCCAGCCCGACCCGCGGCCGCTCATCTACTCTTGCTCGGGGTGCTCCAGCGCCGCGCAGTTGGCCAACCATGTGGCCGTGCGCCTAGACCGCGCCGGCGTGGCCGAAATGTCGTGCATTGCCGGTGTCGGCGGTGACGTGCCCAGCTTGGTGAAGACCGCGCGCTCGGGTCGGCCCATCATTGCGCTGGACGGCTGCCCGCTGGTCTGCGTGCAAAGCAGCTTGGCGCGCCACGGCATCGCGGCGGCGCGCCACTACCAGTTGCAGCAATACGGCGTCAAAAAACGCCAGCACGAAGACTTTGACCCCGCGCAGGCACAAGCCGTGCTCGACCGCGTGGTGCAAGACCTGCACGACACGCCGCTGGTGGTGCCCCAAGCGTTAGAGCGCGTCGCATGAGCGCGCCGCGCCGCATCATCGTCGCCATCTCTGGCGCCAGCGGCGCTGTCTATGGCGCGCGCCTGCTCCAAGTGATGCAGCCGATGCCGGGCATCGAAACGCATCTGGTGGTGTCGGACGCCGGCTGGCGCAATCTGGAGCATGAGCTGGACATGGACCGCGCCTCCATCGAAGCACTGGCGCACCAAGTCCATGACGTGCGCAACGTCGGCGCGGCTATTGCCAGCGGCTCGTTTCAGTGCGCCGGCATGGTGATTGCGCCGTGCTCGATGCGCACCTTGGCGGCCGTGGCGCATGGCCTGTCGGACAACCTGCTGACGCGCGCCGCCGACGTGGTGCTGAAAGAGCGCCGCCGCCTGGTGATGCTGGTGCGCGAATCGCCGCTGCACCTGACGCACCTGCGCAACATGGTGGCGGTGACGGAAATGGGCGCCATCGTCTGCCCACCGCTGCCGGCGTTTTATTTGCGCCCGCAAAGCGTCGGTGACATCGTGGATTACAGCGTGGCGCGCGCGCTGGATTTGCTGGACGTGCCGCACGACTTGGCACCGCGCTGGGAAGGGCTGGCGCTGGCACCATGACGCGCGCGGCGCTGCTACCGGGGCGCGGGGTGGTCGGTGCTGGCGGTGCTGGCGGTGTTGTCCTCTGCCTCACTGCGCGGGTCCATCAGCAGCACTGCTTGCGAGCCGCCGCCCATCACCACAAAGTCGGCCTTGTCCTCGGTCGGCACCGGCGCTGCAACTTTCAGGCGCTTAAACACATACAGCGCCAGTGCAGCCATCACCGCGGTATAGAACAGCATCAAGCTGGACGGCCCGGCCACATCCATCAACACGCCGGCCAAAATCGGGCCAATCGCTGCGCCCACGCCGTGCAGCAGCAGCAAGCCGCCGGTAAATTCGACCAGCCGCGACGAGTCAATCACATCGTTGACGTGCGCCACGCACAGGCCGTAAATCGAGAACAACATCCCGCCGCACAGCAGCGCCAGCGGAATCATGGCCGCCACCGAATGCCCGGCCAAAAAGTAGCTGCCACTGGTCGCACCCGCGCCCAAAATGCACACCCACATCAGCACCACGCGCCGGTCGTGGGTGTCCGAGAAATTGCCCACCGGCCACTGGAACAGCGCCCCGCCCAAAATCGTCGCCGCCATAAAGCTGGCGATGTCGGCATCCGAGAAGCCCGACGACTTGCCGAACACCGCGCTCATGCCGTAAAACGCCCCCGTCATCAGCCCCGAGGCCACGGCGGCGGCCATGCCCATTGGCGAGGCTTCGTACAAATTGCGCAGGCTGAATTGGGGTGCTTCGACCGGTTCCGGCTCGTCAATCTCGGTCATGGTGATGGGCAGCAGGGCGAACGAGAACATTACCGACACCATGGCAAACGGCACAAAGCCCAGCCGGTCGCCGACCAAAATCAGCCACTGGCCGAGCGCCAGCGCGACAAAGTTAATCGCCATATACACCGCAAACAGGCGACCGCGCAGCGCATTCGGTGCCAGCGCGTTCAGCCAGCTCTCGACCACGATGTACAGCCCGACCATGCACACGCCCGTAATCAAGCGCAGCAGGCCCCAGAACCACGGGTCAATCCAGAAGGCGTGCAGGATGGGCATGGTGGACGCCAGCGACGCCATGGCGGCAAAGGCGCGGATGTGGCCAAATTTGCGAATCACCACCGGACAGGCAAAGGTGCCGACGACAAAGCCGACAAAATATGCCGACGTGACCAAGCCCAGCGCAATGCTAGAAAAGTCTGCCAACCCCGCGCGCAGCCCCAGTACCGAAAACAGCAGCCCGACCCCCACCACCAGCAGCCCCACGCCCAGCAGCAAAGTGGATAAGCGCCACAGCAGCGGGCCCACAGAGGTGGTGGTGTTCAAACGCTCATTCATGTAGTCGAAATTTTGGGATTTTGTGCATATTAAATAAATTCTTCTTCTTTTAATTCAATAGAAATATGCAAGCCCGCGCTTGCGGCCATATTGATTAAAGCATCCAAAGAGAATTTGGATAATTTTCCTTGCATCAGATCGTTCATGCGCGGCTGTGTGACTTGGCACATTTTTGCTGCGCCCACCGGAGTCAGATTTTTTCGATGAATGTAATCGCTAATTTGAGAAATAAGCGCCGATCGAATTTTTAGATTCTCAGCTTCTGCCGGAGTGTCCGCCAATGCATCCCAGACACTGTCAAACGATTGTGTTTCCATCATTTTTTGAGGATTTGGCATAACAAGCTCCTTTAAATAGATTTGTACCTGTTTTTAGCAATGTCAATATCTGCATCTGGTATTTTTTGGGTTGTTTTCTTGAAGCAATGCAATACATAAACGGCGTCTTCAAATTTGGCCACGTAGAGAATTCGGAATGTTCCTTCCTCATCCCAAACTCTTAACTCCATAGCACCGCGCCCAACCCGTGGTATGGCTTTGAAATCATCAGGGTCTTGGCCTTTTGATATTTTGTCGAGTTGAAACCCCACGTCTTGCATTGCATTTTTGGGGAAGTCTTTCAAATCGGCCAAGGCAGCACCCACAAACCGTACTGGTTTTCTGTCCATTTTCTGCGCTTTTTGATGCATGGCTCCTCCCAAGGTTCATTGCCAATTTGCAAGCCTAACGTAACCCTTCAACCTATTTACCACCATGTCCTACCACGACCTGCGCGACTTCATGGCCCAGCTGGAGCAATCGGGCGAGCTGCGCCGCATCACCGAGCCGGTGTCGCCGCACCTAGAGATGACCGCGCTGTGCGACCGCGTGCTGCGCGCCGCCGGCCCGGCGCTGCTGTTTGAGCACCCCACCGGCCACACCATGCCGGTGCTGGGCAACCTGTTTGGCACACCCGAGCGCGTGGCGCGCGCCATGGGCGTGGACAGCATTGCCGGTCTGCGCCCGTTTGGCGAACTGCTGGCCACGCTGAAAGAGCCCGCGCCGCCCAAAGGCTTTAAAGACATGGTGGGCATGGGCAGCTTGCTCAAAACCCTGTGGAATATGGCTCCCAAAGAGCGCAGCTCGGCCCCGTGCCAAGACGTGGTGTGGGAGGGCAACGACGTCGATTTGGCCCGCCTGCCCATCCAGCACTGCTGGCCCGATGACGTGGCGCCGCTCATCACCTGGGGGCTGGTCATCACGCGCGGGCCGCACAAAAAACGGCAAAACCTGGGCATCTACCGCCAGCAGGTATTGAACCGCAACCAAGTCATCATGCGCTGGCTGGCGCACCGGGGCGGGGCGCTCGACTTTGCCGAGCACTGCCAACAAAACCCCGGCCAGCCCTATCCGGTGGCTGTGGCGATTGGTGCTGACCCGGCAACCATTCTGGGCGCCGTCACCCCCGTGCCCGACACCTTGAGCGAATACCAGTTCGCCGGCCTGCTGCGCGGCGCACGCACCGAAATCGTGCCGGCGCTGGGTGTGCCGCTGTCGGTGCCGGCGTCGGCAGAAATCGTGCTGGAAGGCCACATCCACCCCGACGCTGCGCACCCCAGCGGCTGGCAGCACGCGCTGGAAGGGCCGTACGGCGACCACACCGGCTACTACAACGAATGTGCCGAATTTCCGGTGTTCACCGTCGAGCGCATCACCATGCGCAAGGACGCCATCTACCACTCCACCTACACCGGCAAACCGCCCGATGAGCCCGCCGTGCTGGGCGTGGCGCTGAACGAATTGTTCATTCCGCTGCTACAGCGCCAGTTCCCCGAAATCATCGACTTCTACCTGCCGCCCGAGGGTTGCAGCTACCGCATGGCGCTGGTGCGCATCCAAAAGGCCTACCCCGGCCACGCCCGGCGCGTGATGATGGGCGTGTGGAGCCACTTGCGCCAGTTCATGTACACCAAGTTCATCGTGGTGGTGGACGAAGACGTGGACGTGCGCGATTGGAAAGAAGTGGTCTGGGCCATGACCACGCGCATGGACCCGGCGCGCGACACGATGCTGATTGAGCACACGCCCATCGACTACCTCGACTTCGCCTCCCCCGTCAGCGGCCTGGGCAGCAAGATGGGGCTAGACGCCACCAACAAATGGCCGGGCGAAACGCAGCGCGAGTGGGGCCGGACGATGGCGATGGATGCGGAGGTGGCGGCGCGGATGCAGGCGTTGGGGGATGCGTTGGGGTTGTGAGGATGTTGTGAGTGCTTATTTGTCGTGACACTATCCGGACATTAAAATGATTTACTGATTCCAGTGTCAAAAATAGGAGATGGCCATGAGCACCTTGAACCTGTCAAAAACCGAGCGCATTGATGTGCGTGCCAGCAGCTCGGTCAAGCTGCTGCTGCAAGAAGCGGCGCGCGCGTGCCACAAAAACGTCAGCGAATTTTTGCTGGATGCGGGCGTGATGGCAGCCAATCAGGCGCTGGCCGATCGCCGCCATTTCGCGTTGGACGAGGCGCAGTGGTTGGCCTTTGAGCAGGCGCTAGATCGTCCGGTGCAGGCCAAGCCCCGGCTGCAGCAGTTGCTGGGTACGCCCGGAGTGCTGGGTTAATGGCTACAAGCGCCAGTGCGGGCTACGAGGCGGTGCGCAAACTGACGCCAGCCGATAGCGTGGCGCTGTTTGACTGCGGCCAACCCGCGCTGAACCAGTTTTTGCAGCGCTACGCCCTTGTCAACCAGAAAGCCCACAGCGCGCAAACCTATGTCTGCTGCTGGCAGGGTCAAGTGGTGGGTTTTTACAGTTTGGCGGTGGGCAGTGTGGATGTGGCCGATGCGCCGCTGCGGGTGGTCAAGGGATTGGCCCGCTACCCGGTGCCGGTGATGATTTTGGCGCGGCTGGCCGTAGCGCAAGCGCACCAAGGCAAGGGCTTGGGCCGGGCGTTGCTCAAAGATGCGTTGCTGCGCACCGCGCAGGCGGCAGACATTGCCGGTATTCGCTGCTTGGTCGTCCACGCCAAAGACGACGCGGCCCGCCAGTGGTACGCCTCGTGGGAGTTCGAGCCCAGTCCCACCGATGCCTACCACCTGTATTTGATGCTCAAGGATTTGAAGGCGCTGTTGGCGGGATAAGCGCTGCCCGCATCAATCAAACAACCCCTTGGGCACCTTGTCGGCTTTGTTCTC